>JAEZKX010000089.1 GCA_023436025.1 Pseudomonadota bacterium
GCCGCGGCCACGCCCCACCGCCCCGCCGGGCCAGGTGCTGCCGGTGGTCGAGCCGCGCCAGGCCCATCCGCGGCCCACGGCGGGGCCGGCGCGCGGCGACAACGACGTCCTGGGCGTGCCGGTGCGGGTGCAGCCCGAGCCGCTGCGCGAGGCGGCGTCGGGCGTGCCCACGGTTACGCCCACGCCTGACGGCGACTTCTGGCATGCCACCGTGCAGGACCTGGTAGCGCGCGAGGCCGTCACCGCGCTGGTGCGCGAGCTGGCGCTGCAGGCGCAGCTGGTGGCGCGCGACGAGGGCCATTGGATGCTGCGCGTGGAGCGAGAATCGCTCAACCAGCCGACCAGCCGCGAACGGCTGAAGGCCGCGCTGCAGGCCGCCGGCCATGCGGTCGACCTGTCGGTCGAGGTGGGGCCGGTCACCGACAGCCCGGCGCGGCGCAACGCGGTCGCCGCCTGGCAACGCCAGCAGGCCGCCGAGCAGATCATCCTCAACGATCCCTTCGTGCAGGCGATGCAGAGGGACTTTGGGGCGAAAATCGTGCCTGGCAGCATCAAACCCGTCACCGGGAAACACTAGGAATCTGGAATCATGTTCAACAAGGGACAGCTGGCCGGCCTCATGAAGCAGGCGCAGGCGATGCAGGACAACCTGAAGAAGGCGCAGGACGAGCTCGCCACCATCGAGGTCAGCGGCGAGTCCGGCGCCGGCCTGGTGAAGGTGGTGATGACCTGCAAGCACGACGTCAAGCGCGTGACCATCGACCCGAGCCTGCTGGGCGAGGACAAGGACATGCTGGAAGACCTCGTCGCCGCCGCCTTCAATGCCGCGGTGCGCAAGGCCGAAGAGACCACCGCCGAAAAAATGGGCAAGCTCACCGCGGGGCTGCCGCCCGGCATGAAGCTTCCCTTCTGAGGGATGCCGGTCCCCACGCAAGGCACTGCGCGTAGCCGCTGCTCCCGCGGGGGCCGCAATCCGCCGCGCGGCTGCCGGTCGGCGGCCTGATGGCAGAGCCCTCGCTCCAGGCGCTGATCGAGGCCTTGCGCCGCCTGCCGGGCGTGGGCGTCAAGTCGGCGTCGCGCATGGCCTTCCACCTGCTGCAGCACGATCGCGAGGGGGCGCAACTGCTCGCGCGCGCGCTGCAGGAAGCGACCACGCGCGTGCGCCACTGCAGCGAATGCAACACCTTCACCGAGGACGAGGTCTGTTCCACCTGCCGCAGCCCGCAGCGTGACCGCAGCAAGCTGTGCGTGGTCGAGACGCCGGCCGACCAGGCCGCGGTGGAGCGCACCCAGGCCTACAACGGCCTGTACTTCGTGTTGATGGGCAAGTTGAGCCCGCTGGACGGCATCGGCCCCAAGGACATCGGCCTGGCCAAGCTGTTTTCGCGTGCCACCAATGGGGAGGTGCAGGAAGTGATCCTGGCGACCAATTTCACCGCCGAGGGCGAGGCCACCGCGCATGTGATCGCCGAGGCGCTCAAGCAGCGCGGCCTGAAGGTGTCGCGGCTCGCCCGCGGGGTGCCCGCCGGCAGCGAACTGGAGTACGTGGACCTGGGGACCATCGCGCACGCGCTCGTGGACAGGAGGAGCAGATGAACATGGCCCGCATGACGGTTGCCTACTGGTGCGTGCTGGTGGCGGCGCTGCTGCCGCTGGCGTGCGCGTGGGTCGCCAAGTATCCGGGCTTCGGCAAGCCGCGCAGCCAGGGCGGCTTCGACAACGCCGAGCCGCGCGCCTGGCTCGCGCGCCAGCAAGGCTGGTCGGCCCGCGCCAACGCGGCGCAGGCCAACTCCTTCGAGGCGCTGCCGTTCTTCATCGGCGCGGTGATCATCGCCCACCAGCTGGGCGCGCCGCAAACGCGGCTGGACATCCTGGCCGTGCTGTTCATCACGCTGCGCATCATCTACGTGCTGATGTACGTCGCGGGATTGCCGCGCACGCGTTCGGCGATCTGGGCGCTCGCACTGCTCGTCAACGTCGGCATCTTCCTCAGCGGCTGGCGCTGACGCGTTTGCCGCGCCTGCGGCAAAAGCCTTGCACGGGGTTACGTGGAAACCCGCAGGGGATGGTCCCGATGCTGGGGGCAGGGGGCTGCGACTAACCTCCTGCCATCCCAGAAGAACGGTGAGGTTTCCCTTCCATGTCGCCCGGCACGCTCAATCGCCGCAGGTTCGCGCTGCTCGCCGCCGCCGCGGTGGCAGCGCCGTCGCTGCGCGCGCAGGGCAAGCCCGAGAAGGCGCGCGTGGCGGTGGCTGCCACGGGCAAGGCGGCCATCCACTACCTGCCGCTGACCATCGCGGAGCAACTGGGCTACTTCAAGGCCGAGGGTCTCGAGGTCGACGTGATCGAACAGGCCCACGGCGCCGGTGCCGCCGCCGATGTGATCGCCGGTTCCTACGAGCACACCATCGCCTTGCAAAGCCGCAGCCTGCCGCACCAGTCCTTCGTGCTCCTGGGGCGCGCACCGCAGATCGCCATGGGCGTCTCGACCCGGGCGGTGCCGAACTACCGCACCATCGCCGACCTGCGTGGACGCCGCATCGGCGTTTCGGCCACCGGCTCGTCGACCAACATGGTGGCCAACCTCGTGCTCACCCGCGGCGGCCTGCGCAACACCGACGTCAGCTACGTCGGCGTCGGCGCCTCCACCGGCGCGCTCGCGGCCTTCCGCTCGGGGCAGATCGACGCCATGAGCAACACCGATCCGCTGATGACCATGCTCGAACAAAAGGGCGATGTACGCATCATCGGCGACACCCGCACGCTCAAGGGGACGCAGGAGGTCTTCGGCGGGCCCATGCCCGCGGCCTGCCTCTATGCTCCTTCGGAGTTCGTCGCCAGGCACCCTAACACCTGCCAGGCGCTGGCCAATGCCATCGTGCACGGGCTCAAGTGGCTGCAGACGGCGGGCCCCAGCGACATCATCAAGGCGGTGCCCGAGTCCTACCTGCTCGGTGACCGCGCCCTGTACCTGGCCTCGTTCAACAAGGTGCGCGAGGCCATCTCGATCGATGGCATGCTGCCCGACGAAGGCGCGAGGACGGCACTCAAGGCCCTCGCGGCCTTCGAGCCCGGCGTGAAGGAGAGCCGCATCGAGCTGGCGCGCACCTATACGAACGAGTTCGCGCGGCGCGCCAAGGAGAAGTTCAAGGCCTAGACACGCGCGCGCCGCCCCCAGAAGAAAGGGCCCCGTGGGGCCCTTTGTTCCTCGTGGCCTCAGCTGCGGCGCCGGTCGTACGGGTGCGAATCGCGCGCGTTGCGCACGCCGTCACCGTCGATGTCACGGTCGTCGCGGTTGCGGATGCCGTCGCGGTCCAGGTCGCCCATGGGGTGCGTGCGGTCGAAGCGGCGGTTGTCGTTGCGTGCATCCGCGTAGTTGGGAATGCCGTCGCGGTCGCGGTCGCCCATGGGTCCGCGCGCCTGCCAGCTGCCGCCCACCAGCACCCACTGGCCGTTGCCGCGCTGCACCCAGCGGCGCTCCTGCCAGTCGTAGCCGTTGCGCGCGCTCATCCAGCGCCCAGGCACCCACACGTAGCGGTTGCCCTGCCAGGCGTAGTGGCCGGCGTCCCAGACGTAGCCGGGCCGCGGCGCGGGAACCGCCTCGTACTGAGGCGCCGGCGGCGCGACCTGCACCACGAACTGCTGGGCCTGGGCGGCGGTGCCCAAGCCCATCAGGGACGCGGCCAAGGTGGCGCCGAGGAGGAATTTTCTTTGCATGACTTACTCCTTTTGGATTGCTATGTTCCTACTGTGGTCGAGAAGGAACGCGCAATGCGCCGGACCGCGGCCGTTAAGTTCGTCGGATGGGTCCTGCGTCAGGAGCAGGTGGTTACAGGCAGACGCCAGCGCGTCACACCCGTGCACGTGCGTGTGCGAAAAGTCCGCCCCTGGATGGACGCTTATTCGAAGGGTCCGCCCCTTGGGCGGCACTTCGTCTGCGTCCGAGCGTCGCCGCTTCAGCGGCGCTTCTGCTTCTGGATGGCGGGCCGGCGAGCCGGCGCCTTGGTCGTGGCCTTGGCAGGGGCGCTGGCGCGCACCGAGGCCCGCGCCGCCGCGCGCACCGGCAGGTGCAGCACCAGCTGCTGGCCGGCCTTCAGCACGGCCGATGCGCCGAGATCGTTCCATGCGGCCACCTGCGCCGCCGTCACCTTGTAGCGGCGCGCGATGCTGGCCAGCGAGTCCTTGCGGCCGGCGCGCACCACCGTGCGGCGGGTGACGACTTCAGGCGCCAGGTTCAGCTGGCCGTGGTCGGCCACGTGGCTAGCGACGTCGTCGGCGCTGTCCTTGCGCGGCACCATCAGCACCGAGCCGGCCTTGATCAGCATGCGCGGCGGAATGCTGTTGGCCGCGCGCAGGCTGTCCTCGCTCATGCCGTGGCGGCGGGCGGCCTCGGACACGCTCATGGTGGCGGGGGCGCTCCACGCGGTCCAGCTGGCGAACGCGCCCTCGTTGTGGGCGTCGAAGTTGCGCTTGAAGACCGTGGCGTTGTCCCAGGGCAGCAGGATCTGCGGCGTCCCCGCGGCCAGGATCACCGGCCGGTTCAACTGCGGGTTGAGGGCCTTGAAGTCGTCCAGCGGCACGTCGGCCAGGCGCGCGGCGAGCTCGACGTCCATGTCGCGCGTGAGCGTGACGGTCTGGAAGTAGGGGTGGTTCTCGATCAGCGGCAGTTCGGCGCGGAAGCTCTCCGGGTTGGCCACGATGTTCTTCACCGCCTGCAGCTTGGGCACGTAGTTGCGTGTCTCGTCGGGCATGTTCAGGTCGGCGTAGCCCGTGCCCAGGCCGGCGCGCTGGTTGCGCTGGATGGCGCGGCCGACGTTGCCTTCGCCCCAGTTGTAGGCGGCCAGCGCCAGGTGCCAGTCGCCGAACATGCCATGCAGGCGCTGCAGGTAGTCCAGCGCCGCGCGGGTCGAGGCCAGCACGCTGCGGCGGTCGTCGCGGAAGAAGTTCTGCTTGAGGTCGAAATCCTTGCCGGTGGCCGGCATGAACTGCCACATGCCGGCGGCGCGCGCGCTCGACACCGCCTGCGGGTTGAACGCGCTCTCGATGAAGGGCAGCAGCGCCAGCTCGCTGGGCATGCCGCGGCGCTCGAGTTCCTCGACGATGTGGAACAGGTATTTGCGCGAGCGGTCCGTCATGCGCTGCATGTAGTCGGGCCGCGAGGCATACCATTGCTCGTGCCGGCGCACCAGGTCGTTGTCCAGCTCCGGCATCGAGAAGCGGCCGCGGATGCGGTGCCACAGGTCGGGCGGCGGCTCCAGCGAGGCGACGCCCTGCGACACCAGCACGGCCGGCTCCAGCGCGCTGAGCGGGCCGGAAGGGATGACGGCCGGCAGCTTGGCGGAGGCGGTGGGTTTGCCGGCGGTGACGGCGGTGGTGGTGGAGGAACCCTCCGGACCCTGGGTGGTGGCACAGCCGGCGAGCACCAGGGCGGCCAGGACGAGAAGAGGGGACTGCTTCATCTGAACTCGTTCTTCCATTGGCGGATGGCCGCGAACACCGCGACTTCGTCTTGCTCGTCCGCGCCCGCATGGGCATGCGCCGACCGCGTGACTTCGGGCGCGCGCGTGCGCAGGAAGGGGTTGATCGCCTTCTCCGTGCCGATGGTGGTCGGCAGGGTGGGCTCGCCGCGCGCGCGCTGCTGCTCGCATTGTTGCCGGTAACGGGCGAGATCGGGGTTGCCGGGCTCCACCACCGTGGCAAATTTCAGGTTCGAGAGGGTGTATTCGTGCGTGCAACAGACACGCGTGGCGTCCGGCAGGGCGGCCAGCTTGCGCAGCGACTGCAGCATCTGGGACGGCGTGCCCTCGAACAGGCGGCCGCAGCCGCCGGAGAACAGGGTGTCGCCGCAGAACAGCAGCGGGCGGCCGTCGACGTCGGCGCAGTAGTAGGCGATGTGGCCGGCGGTGTGGCCGGGCACCTCGAATACCTCGAAATGCAGGCCCAGCACGTCGACGTGGTCGCCCTCGGCGAGCGGCGTGAAGGGCGGGGGGATGGACTCGCGCGCCGGACCCCAGACCTGCGCGCCGGTGGCCTCGCGCAGCGCGTCGACGCCCCCCGTGTGATCCTGGTGGTGATGCGTGACTAGAATCGCGTGCAGTTGCAGGCCGGTCTTCTCGAGGAAAGTCCGAACGGGCTGCGCGTCGCCGGGATCGACGACGAGCGCCCGCTGTCCGTCGTGCAACAGCCACAGGTAATTGTCCTGGAAGGCGGGCAGCGGGATCAAATTCATGAGCGAGCAGATTATAGGAATGCACGAGTGGTTCGAGACCCCGCCCGGCCGGTATCTGCTGGCCTGGGAGCAGGCGGAATTCGACCGCGCCGTCAGCGACATCTTCGGCTACCACGCGCTGCAGCTCGGCCTTCCGCGGCTGGATGCGCTGGCCGCCAACCGCATGCCGCACAAGTGGCTGGCGGTCAACGAGGCGACGGCCGATCCGGCGGGGGCGCGGCCCGCGCTGGTGACGCACTTCGGGGCCCTGCCGTTCGAGGAGAACAGCGTCGACCTGGTCGTGCTGCCGCATTCGCTCGAACTCAACCTCGATCCGCACACCACGCTGCGCGAGGTCGAACGCGTGCTGGTGCCCGAGGGCAAGGTGGTGATCTGCTGCCTCAACCCCGCCAGCCTGTGGGGCCTGCGCCAGCGCCGCGCCCACCTGTACCGCCGCCTCGGCTTCGGCGAGCTCTACCTGCCCGACGCCGGTGAATTCATCGGCTACTGGCGCCTGCGCGACTGGCTGCGCCTGCTGAGCTTCGAGGTGGAGACCAGCAGCTTCGGTTGCTACCGGCCGGCCTTCGCCAGCGACAAATGGCTGCACCGCTTCCGCTGGATGGATGCGGTGGGCGCGCGCTCGTGGCCGATCTTCGGCGCCGCCTATTTCATCGTCGCCGTCAAGCGCGTGCGCGGTGCCAAGCTCATCGGTCCGAAGTGGAAGACGGCCAAGCCGCTGGCCACGGCGCCGGTGCCGGTGGCCAACCGCAGCCACCGCAGGCGCCGCGACCTGCACGTCCGCATCCGACAAGAATGAACCAGATCGTGATCTATACCGATGGCGCCTGCAAGGGCAACCCCGGCCCCGGCGGCTGGGGCGTGCTGCTGCGTTCCGGCACCTCCCAGAAGGAGCTGTACGGCGGCGAGCGCAGCACCACCAACAACCGCATGGAACTGATGGCGGTGATCCAGGCGCTCGAGGCGCTCAAGCGTCCTTGCGCCGTCACCCTCTACCTTGACAGCCAGTACGTGCTCAAGGGCATCACCGAGTGGCTGCCGGGATGGAAGGCCAAGGGCTGGCGCACGGCCAGCAAGCAGCCGGTGAAGAACGCCGAGCTGTGGAAGCGGCTCGACGAGCTGTTGCTGCAAGGCGGCCACGTGGTCGACTGGCGCTGGGTGCGCGGCCACACCGGCGACGCGGGCAACGAACGCGCCGACGCACTGGCGAACATGGGCGTGACGCAGGCGCTGGCGCAACGCTAACGCGACGGTGGGGTGCTCGCGCGAGCGCGTGCACCTTCGCGACGGGATCCACCGGGGGCGCTTTTCGCGCGCCGGATGGGTGCCCTCGCCACGCGTGCGCAGTGTGCGGGGCGCCCTGCGTCACTCCCCCGCCACGATCGGCCGTTTCGCGCCTGGCGCTTTGCGTACGACCTGTTACATTGGCCTGCGTCTCGGCGGACGACGGTCGTCTCGCCGCTGCACGATCGGACGGGACCGCTGTTCATGGCATCGAAGGCAATCTATTCCGTGGTGGCCGCAGCCGGCATCGCCGCCGCATCCGCCGGCGCGTGGTGGTACCAGCACAAGCCCGCCGAGCGCAGTACGGTCCCCAGCCCGTCCCCCGGCGCTGCCACCGTGCCGGCCGCGGCGTCCGCCTCGGGCGCGCGCGGCATGCCGGCGGTGGAGGTCGCCCGGGTGGAGCTGGTGCGCATCGCCGACGATGCCCAGGCGGTCGGCAGCCTGCGCTCGCGCCAGAGCGTGATGCTGCGGCCCGAGGTGTCGGGACGCGTCACCGCCATCAACTTCCGTGACGCCGAGCGCGTGCGCAAGGGCCAGCTGCTGGTGCAGTTGGACGACCAGCTGCCGATGGCGCAAGTGAAGCAGGCCGAGGCCGAACTCTCCATCGCGCGCGCCAACCACAAGCGCAACCAGGAGCTGGTGGAGGCGAAGTTCATCGCCCAGCGCGCGGTCGACGAGAGCGCGGCCAACCTGCAGGTGGCCGAGGCCAAGCTGGCGCTGGCGCGGGCTACGCTGGCGCGGCTGAAGATCCTCGCGCCCTTCGACGGCATCACCGGCATCCGCAACATCAGCGTGGGCGACTACCTCAAGGACGGCGCCGACATCGTGAATATCGAGGACCTGGAGGCGGTCTACGTTGACTTCCGCCTGCCCGAGCGCTTCCAGACCAAGCTGCGGCCGGGGCAGACCGCGCTGGTCGATGTCGATGCGCTGCCGGGCCAGCGCTTCGCCGCGGTGATCCAGGCGATCGATCCGCTGGTCGACGCCAACGGCCGCTCGGTGGGCCTGCGCGGCTGCATCGACAACCGCCACCTGCAGCTGCGCCCGGGCATGTTCGCGCGCATCACGCCGGTGTTCGGCGTGCGCGACGACGCCCGCGTGATCCCCGAGGAGGCCATCGTGCCGCAAGGTGGGCGCCAGTACGTCTACAGGTTGGCCGCTGGGCCCGACCAGGACACGCGCATCGCCCAGCGGGTGGAGGTGAAGGTCGGCATCCGCCAGCCCGGCAAGGTGGAGATCACCGAGGGCCTGAAAGCCGGTGAGGTGGTGGTCACCGCGGGCCAGCAGCGCATCCAGCGCGATGGCATGCCGGTGCGCGTGATCGACCTGTCGGCGCGCGCCCTCCATGCGGCGAACGGCGCCAACGGGGCCAACGGAACCACCGGGGCCAACGGCGCCGCCGTCGTGCCTGGCGAAGCCGGCGCGGCTGCCGCGCCGCGCCGCGCGGACGCAGCGGCCGAGGTGGTGGCTGCGGGTCCGGGCAACCCGTGCGGCGCGGTCGCCGCC
>JAEZKX010000117.1 GCA_023436025.1 Pseudomonadota bacterium
GCCAAGGGCACCCTGACCCTGATGCTGGCCGGCGCGCCGGCTGCCCGCGAACTGGCGCATCCGGTGCTGCAGCACCTGGGCACCCAGCGCCTGTGCGGCGATGTCGCGGGCCACGGGCAGATGGTCAAGGTGATCAACAACCTGCTGTCGGTGGTGGCCATGGCGGCCAGCAGCGAGGCGCTGGTGCTGGCCGAGCGCGCCGGCCTCGACGCGGCGCTGATGTTCGACGTGATCAACGCGAGCAGCGGCGCCAGCAACGCCTCCCAGACCAAGGTGCCGCGGCACATCCTGCCGCGCACCTACGACTTCGGCTTCGCCACCGGCTTGTCGCAGAAGGACGTGCGCCTGTGCCTGGAGCAGGCCGATGCGCTGGGCGTGCCCATGCTGGTCGGCGCGATGGCGCGCCAGATCCTGAACATGACCGCCACCCGGTTCGGCCCGGAGGCCGACTTCACCAACATCCACCGGGTCGTCGAGGCGCTGGCCGGTGGATCCGTTTCCAAGGAGTAGATGGATGTCCAAGTACGAAGAAGATCCCGCGTTCCAGCGTGGTTTCGCCAATCGCAAGGCGGTGCTGGGCGCCGCCCACGTGGACCGTTCGTGGGCCGCGGCCGACGATTTCAACCGGCCCATGCAGGACCTGGTCACCCGCTTCTGCTGGGGCGAGATCTGGGGCAACGACGTCCTGCCCTTCAAGACGCGCAGCCTGTTGAACATCGCCATGCTCACCGCGCTGAACCGCCCGCACGAACTCAAGCTGCATGTCCAGGGCGCGCTGCGCAACGGCTGCACCCCCGAGGAAGTGCAGGCCGTGCTGATGCAGACGGCGATCTATGCGGGCGTGCCCGCGGCGCTCGATTCGTTCCGCGTCGCCAGCGAAGCCATCAAGACCTACGAGGGTTGAGGAGCGCCGGCCGGCATCGGCCGGGCCGGACTCCTCCGGGCCCCGCAAGAGGGTGCCCACGCCATGACAGATGAGTGAAGGAGACAAGATGAAGAAGCAGACTGGGGCGCGTGTTCCCCATCCCGGGCGGCGCAAGGCGCTGCTGGCCGCCGCCGGCCTGGCCCTGGGCGGCATGCCCGCCGCGGCCTTCGCGCAGGGCGCCTGGCCGACGCCCGGGCAGCCGATCCGCATCGTGGTGACGCAGGGACCGGGTGCCGGCAGCGACATCCTGGCGCGCCTGATCGGCGCCGAGTTGCAGACCGCGCTGGACGGCCATCCGGTGGTCGTCGAGAACCGCCCCGGTGCGGCCGGCATGCTGGGCCACAGCTACGTCGCCAAGGCGCCTGCCGATGGCAACACGCTGATCCTGTCGTCCACCGGCCTGCTGCTGGTGACGCCGGAGATGACCACGGGCCTGCGCATCCACTACACCGACTATGCCCCGGTCGCCGGCCTGATCGAAGGCCCGTACGTGCTGGTGGTCCCCAACACGCCCGAGGCGCCCAAGAGCCTGGCCGAGCTGCGCCGGCAACTGGCGGACGGAAAGGGCACCTACGGCTCCAGCGGCGCGGGCACCATGGCCCACCTGGCTTCGGCGCTGGTCCTGCAGCGCGCGGGCCTCAAGGCGGACCACGTGCCGTACAAGGCCAACACCCAGGTCCTGCAGGACCTGGCCGGTGGGCGCCTGAGTTTTGCCAGCGACTCCGTGTCGTCGGCGCGCGGCATGCTCCAGGCGGACCGTGTCCGCGCGCTGGCCGTGACCAGCGCCGAGCGCCTGTCGTCGCTGCCCGGCGTGCCCACGCTGGCCGAGGCCGGCCTGCCCGGCACCGTCATCACCACGCGCGCCGGCCTGCTGGCGCCCAAGGGCGTCCCGCCGGAGCGCATCCAGCGCCTGTCCGAGGCCGTGCGCCAGGTGCTGGCACAGCCTGCCGTGGCGGCGCGCCTGGTGGCGCTCGAATCCCCGGCACGCTACGCATCGCCCGCGGATTACGCCAAGGAACTCGATGCCGAAGCCAAGGTCTGGGTGGGCCTGGTCAAGCAGATGAACCTGAAGCCCGATTGAGCACCCAGCGGACATGAGCAGCTCCCTTCCCCAGTACACCCTGCACGCGATCCGCTACGCGGCGCGCAACGCCGCGCGGCGCGACCACTTCCTCGGCGGCGATCCGCACGAAGGGCCGATGCCGATGGACTACTTCGTCTGGACCATCCAGGGGCCGGGCGTCAGCATCGCCGTCGATTGCGGCTTCACCGCCGAAGTGGCCGCCCAGCGCCGGCGCCAGCACTTCCGCTGCCCCGTCGAGGCCCTGAACCTGGTCGGGATGGACCCGGCGACCGTGCAGCACCTCGTCATCACGCACCTGCACTACGACCATGCCGGCAACCTCACCAAGTTTCCGGCGGCCCGCGTCCACCTGCAGGAAGTGGAGATGCACCATGCCTGCGGCCGCCACATGGGCGAGCCGGTCAATTCCCACGCCTACGAATGCGAGGACGTGGTCGACATGGTGCGGCTCAACTTCGCCGGCCGGGTGCAGTTCCACGATGGCCCGGTGCAACTGGCGCCCGGCATCGAACTGGTGCCCGTCGGCGGCCATACGCCGGGCATGCAGTTCGTGCGTGTCCACACGCAGCGCGGCTGGGTGGTGCTGGCCTCCGACACCACGCATTTCTACGAGAACATCGAGAGCGGCCGGCCCTTCCCGGGCCTGTACTGCGTCCCGGACGTGATCGCCGGCTTCCGTGCCGTGAAGGCGGCGGCGGACAGCCCCGAGCACATCATCCCCGGGCACGATCCGAAGGTGCTGCAGCGCTATCCCGCGCCCAGCCCCGAGCTCGAAGGCATCGTCGTGCGGCTGGATGTGCCGCCGCGGCCGGTCGCGGCCTAGGTCGCGCCGCGGATGGGGCTGCCTGCCGCTCCATCCGCGAAGCCGCCTGGGCCGGCAGATCAGCCCAGCGCCCGCACCGCCGCCGTTCCCGCGAAGAAGGCCGCCACCCCCAGCACCACCGACCCCGCCGCGTAGGCGATGGCGGCGAACACCTCGCCGCGCGATTGCAGCAGCGCCGTCTCCAGCGAGAAGGTCGAGAAGGTGGTGTAGCCACCGAGGATGCCGGTGGCGAGGAACAGGCGCAGCTGGGGTGGCAGGCCGGCCTTGGCGGCCGCGAGTTCGGCCACCACGCCGATGGCGAGCGAGCCCGAGACGTTGATGCACAGCGTGCCCCAGGGAAAGCCCGTGCCCCAGGCGGCCGCGGTGAGGCCGTTCATCCAGTGGCGCAGCGCGGCACCGATGCCGCCGCCGGCGAAGACCAGCAGGTAGTCCATGGTGGGTCAATCCTCCCTGGGCGATGCTACCCGGCGGCCTCCGGCCGCTGGCGCAGGGAGCGCAGCCCTTCGGCCACCAGCACCGCGATCGCCGTCCAGATGGCGCCGTAGGTGAGCCACTGCTGCGGCGCGATGCGCTCGCCCAGCAGCAGCGCGACCAGCACCAGCAGCACCGGTTCCACGTAGCCGAGCAGGCCGAACAGGGCGAGCGACAGGCGGTGGCTGGCCAGGAACATGCAGGCGACGCCGCCCGAACTGATGAAGCCCAGGCCCAGCACCAGCAGCCAGGTCGTGGCGTCGGGCGCGGGCCGCGTGCCGGCGTCCGCGGCGCCGGCCAGCACGAAGGCCAGGCCCACCGGCGCGCTCAGCGCCAGGTCGATCCACATGCCGCCCAGGTTGTGCGTACGCATGCGCCGGCGCAGCACGAAGTACACCGGGTAGCCCAGGCAGACCACGAACACCGGCCACGACAGGCGCGGGGCGAACAGCAGCTCGTTGCCCACGCCGATGGCCGCGCAGGCGCAGGCCAGTTGCTGCGGCCGCGTGATGCGCTCGCCGTAGACCAGCCGGCCGGTCAGCACCATGGCCAGCGGCAGCAGGAAGAAGCCGAGCGACACGTCGAGCGCGAAGCCGTGCAGCGGCGCCCACATGAAGATCCACTGCTGCACGCCGAGCAGGAAGGACGACAGCACCAGCAGTGGCAGCAGGGCGGGCCGCGCGCGTGCGCGCTGGGCGATGGCGACCACCTCGCCCCAATGCCGTGTCGCCACCAGCAGCAGCGCCAGCAGCGGCGCCGACAGCAGGATGCGCCAGCCGTAGATCTGCTGGGCGTCGAACGGCTTCAGCAGGGTGACGTAGAAGTACATCACCGCGAAGAACGAGGAGGCGGCCAGCGAGTAAACGACGCCGGCGCGTTGGGCGGACATGCGGCATCGTAGTGAATGGGCGCGGGCGCGATGCGCCGCGCCCGGCTTCAGCGCTGGCGCCAGAACCACCAGAGGGCGCCAGCCCCCGCGCAGTGCATCACCACCGTTGCCCAGTAGACGCTTCGGAAGCTCTCCTTGACCGATTTATGCCGCAACACCTGCTGGGCCCACCAGGCGCCGGCCCAGCCGCCGGCGAGACTCGAGAGATGCAGGGTGTCCTCCTTGACGCGCCAGCGCCGCTGCTGGGCCGCGTACTTGTCCTGCCAGTAGGCGAAGAAGGTGGCGGCGTTGAGCGCCAGCGACGCCGGAACCAGCCAGCGGGGCAGTTGCGCCTGCCAGGCAAGCCACGCCAGTGCCGCGCCGTAGGCCACCATGAGCGGCAGGGCGAACCATGCGCCGGAAGCCACGGCCCGGACGTTGCGGCGCGTTGTTTGCGAACGGGCTGGCGCGGCGGCGCGCGGGCGATGCCCCTCGGGCGCGTTCGCGGCCGGGGTCAGCGGCTGCACGGCGACGGCGCGCGGCCCCTTGCCACCGACGTGCACCTGTTCGAAGGTCACGCGCTGGCCGACGCGCGGCGGCGCCCCTGTGCGTGCGTGCAGGTCGCGCGCATGCACGAACACGTCCTGGGCCACCGCATCGCTGCGGATGAACCCGAAGCCCTTGGCTTCGTCCCAGCGGACGATGGTTCCTTCTTGACGCATAGGAAAGGTTCCTCGGTGAGGCGCGGCGGCGCGGTGACATGCGGCGCCCGGAGGAGCCCGCACGCGGGCGAACTCGCCTATGCTAGCGCCATGACCTTGCCGGACCTGCTGCTGCGCGCGACCCTCGTCGCGGGTTCGGTCACGGCCATGGAGGCGGTCGCCTGGTGGGTGCACCGCCACGTGATGCACGGCTGGGGCTGGGGCTGGCACCGGTCGCACCATGCGCCGCGCACCGGCCTGTTCGAGCGCAACGACCTCTATGCCATCGTGTTCGCCGGCGTCGCCATCGTGCTCATCGCCATCGGCAGCCATGTGGCAGCGGCCGAGCCGCTGCGTTGGGTCGGCGCGGGCATGACGCTCTACGGGCTGCTGTACTTCATCGTGCACGACGGCATGGTGCACCGGCGCTGGCCCTGGCGCTGGGTGCCGCGCCGCGGCTACCTCAAGCGCCTCTACCAGGCCCACCGGCTGCACCATGCGCTGGACCTGGCCGACGATGGGGTCTCTTTCGGTTTCCTGTGGGCGCCGCCGCAGGAGCGGCTGAAGGCGCAGGTGCAGGCCTTGCGCCGCGCCCGCCTGGGCGGAGCTGGGCAGCGCAACGGTTCACCCGCCGCGGGCGATACCACGGCCTAGGGGAGGGGGCGTTGCCCGGCGCGGTGATCGATGCACGTCGCGCCCTTCACGTCACAGCGGCCGCTGGAACAGCTGCCGCGGCCGCGGCTCCATGCCGACATGCGGCACCGCCAGCGCCACGGCGGCGCCGCGGCCGACGAACCACAGCTTCTCGAAATTGCTGGTGGCCACGCGGCCGTCCCAGGCATGGGCGCCGCGACGCACCACCTTGCGGCCGATGGCGCGGTAGACGTCACGCGCCGTCGCGATCGACCAGGCGCAGCGCATCGGCAGGTCGACCAGCCCGGTCCGGGCCGACGCGTAGTAGGGCTCGGCCGCGCTCACCAGGCGGGCCGCGACGCGGGCCAAGCCCTCGCGGTTGGCGGCATCGCGCACGCCGGCCAGGCCTTCGATGCCTTCCTCGCGCAGCCAGTCGGCCGGTAGGTAGACCCGGCCGATGGCGGCGTCTTCCAGCACGTCGCGCGCGATGTTGGTGAGCTGGAAGGCCAGTCCGAGGTCGCAGGCGCGGTCGAGTGTCTCGGACCGCGTCGAGCCCATCACCCGCGCCATCATCACGCCCACCACGCCGGCCACCCGCCAGCAGTACAGCAGCAGGTCGTCGAGCGTGCGGTAGTGCGTGCCGTTCAGGTCCATCGCGAAGCCGGCCAGGTGTTCCAGCGGCAGTTCGGTCGGGATGCGGTGGCGCCGCACCACCTCGGCCAGCCCCTCGAACACGGGGTCGGCGCCCGGCCGACCGGCGCAGGCGGCGATGGTCTGGGCCTCGAGTTGCGCGAGCCGCTGGGCCGCGTCGGCGGGCGCGGCCTCGGCCCCCGCGTGGCCCAGCACCTGGCCGTCGACCACGTCGTCGCAGTGGCGGCACCAGGCGTAGAGCAGGACGGTGCTTTCCCGGGTCGGCGCGTCCATCAGCCGGCTGGCGGCGGCGAAGCTGCGCGAGCCGGCGGCGATGGTGCGCGTGGCCTGCTGGATCAGGTCGAGCTGGTTCATGCGCGGATCTCCGAAAGCATCAGCCCGGCGGTGGCCTTGGCCGAGCCGACCACGCCGGGCACGCCGGCGCCGGGGTGCGTGCCGGCGCCGACGATGTAGAGGTTGGGGATGGCGTCGTCGCGGTTGTGCGGCCGGAACCAGGCGCTCTGCGTCAGCACCGGCTCCAGCGAGAACGCCGAGCCCAGGTGGGCGTTGAGTTCGTCGCGGAAGTCGGCCGGTGTGAAGATGCGCGAGGTCACCAGGTCGCGCCGCAGGTTGGGCATGCAGCGCCGCTCCAGCGCATCGAAGATGCGTTCGCGCAGGCGCGGCCCTTCCACCGACCAGTCGAGCGCGGCATTGCCCAGGTGCGGCACCGGCGCCAGCACGTAGTGGGCCGAGCAGCCGGGCGGGGCCAGCGAGGGATCGGTGGCGCAGGGGGCGTGCAGGTAGAGCGAGAAGTCGTCGGGCAGGCGGTCGCCGTGGAAGATCTCGCGCACCAGCTCGCGGTAGCGCGGGCCGAAGACCACCGTGTGGTGCACCAGCTGCGGCTGCGGCCGGCGCAGGCCGAAGTGCACGACGAACAGCGACATCGAGTGGCGCTTGCCCTTCAGGCGTGCGGCTTCCTGGGTGCCGCGCGGCACGTGCCCCAGCAGGCGTTCGTAGGTGTGGACCACGTCGGCGTTCGACGCCACCTGGTCGAAGGCGAACCGCTCGCCGCCCACGCGCACCGCGCAGGCCAGGCCGTCGGCCACCTCGATGCGCTCCACCGGCGCCGACAGCCGCACCGTGCCGCCCAGGTCCTCGAAGAGGCGCACCATGCCGCGCACCAGCGCACCGGTGCCGCCGCGCGGGAACCACACGCCCCACTGCCGCTCCAGTGCGTGGATCAGCGCATAGATGGAGGAGGTGGCGAAGGGATTGCCGCCGACCAGCAGCGAATGGAAGGAGAAGGCCTGGCGCAGGTGCTCGTCGCGGATGAAGCGCGCGACCACGTCGTAGACGCTGCGCCAGGCGCCCAGGCGGGCCAGCTGCGGGCCGGCCTGCACCATGCTGCGGAAGCTGAGGAAGGGCACGGTGCCCAGCTTCACGTAGCCTTCCTGGAACACGGCGCGCGAGTAGGCGAGGAAGCGCCGGTAGCCCTCCACGTCGGCCGGGTTGCGCGCGGCGATCTGGGCGTCGAGCGCGGCCTGGTCGTTGGCATAGTCGAAGACGGCGCCGTCTTCCCAGGACAGGCGGTAGAAGGGCGCCACCGGCAGCAGCTCGACGTAGTCGGCGAGCTTGCGGCCCGACAGCGCGAACAGCTCTTCCAGCGCCGAAGGGTCGGTGATGACGGTGGGCCCGGCGTCGAAGGTGAAGCCCTGGTCCTCCCACACGTAGGCGCGGCCGCCGGGCTTGTCGCGCGCCTCGAACAGCGTGGTCTGCACGCCGGCGGACTGCAGCCGGATCGCCAGCGCGAGGCCGCCGAAACCGGCGCCGATGACGGCGGCGGTGCGGATGGGACGGGTCATGGCGAGCTCCGCAGGACGGGGTGGCGCCCCAGGGCCGCCTGCATGGCGGCGGCCACGGGCACGGGCGGGCGGCCGCTGACGATGCGCAGCTTGTCGGCCCAGGTGGGGTGGCCGGCATAGAAGCGCGCCACCAGCGCCTCGGGCCGTTCGTAGAAGCGCTGCATCACGCGCCAGCGCTCGCCCGGCGCAGCGGCCTCGAACAGCATGCGGTTGAGCAGGCGAAAGAAGCCCTGCCGCCGCCACTGCGCCAGGGCATGGGCGCGGATCGCCTCGAAGAGCGCCGGTGCGCGCAGGTCGCTCCAGGTGCACAGCAGGTCGGCCAGCCGCACGGCGTCCGGCAGCGAGTAGCCGGTGGTGGGATGGAACAGTCCGGCGGCCAGGCCGGCGCGCGGCACGCCGCCCGCGGCCGCCCACAAGGCCTGTGGATCGCCATCCAGGACGATGGGCAGCACGCCCTGTTCCTCGCGCAGCAGTGCCGCGGGGTGCCAGCCCTGCGCCTGCAGGTAGGCATCGATGTCGCGCCGCAACTGCGGCGGCTCCAGCGCGGCGCCGTCGGCGTAGCAGGTGTCTTCCACCAGCACGCGGCGCGCATCGAGCGGCAGCGTGTAGACGAAGCGGTAGCCGTCATGCTGCGCCACGGTGGCGTCCATGAGGATGGGGCCGCGCAGACCGTGCGGCGCGGACAGCTGGAACTCGCGGCCGACGAACTTCTGGAAGCCCAGGCGCAGCGCGCCATCCGGCGCCTGGCCGCGGCTGTCGATCACGGCCTGGGCCTGCAGCGTGCGGCCGTCGCCCAGCACCACGTGCCGCGGACCGACTTCGGCCACGGGCGTGTCGAGCTGCACCGCTGGGCCGAGGTCGGCCGCCAGCACCGCGTGGAAACGCTCCGAGGGAATGCTGGCGTAGCCGCCCTGCAGCGTGCGGTTGCCGCCGGGAAAGCGCACTTCGTGGCAGGGCCAGCGGTGCACCACCAGCGGCGCCAGCCAGGCGTGCTGCGCGCGCGTCAGGTCGCCGTCGTGGAACGACCAGGTGTGGTTGCCCCCGAGCGTGGATCCCGCCTCCAGCAGCAGCACGCGGCACCGCGGACGCAGCTGGCGCAGCCGCCAGGCGATCAGCCCGTTGGCGAGGCCGCCGCCCACCAGCAGCAAGTCGGCGTCGCGCGTCATGTGGCCCGTTCCAGGTGGGTCGCCGCCACGCCGCGGGCGACGCCCACCGCGGCTTCGACGATGTCGGCC
>JAEZKX010000098.1 GCA_023436025.1 Pseudomonadota bacterium
CCGGCAGGCAGATGGTCACTTCGGCACCCTTGCCCAGGCCTTCACTGGCGGCGAACACGCGGCCGCCGTGCAGCTCCACCAGGTGCTTCACCAGCGTCAGGCCGATGCCCAGCCCACCCTGCGAGCGGTCCAGCGACTGGTCGGCCTGGGCGAACAGGTCGAACATGCGCGGCAGGAATTCGGCGGCGATGCCGGCGCCCTCGTCCTTCACCGCGATCTGCAACTCGCCATCGGCGAAGCGGGCCTGCAGCCGGATGCGGCTGCCTGGGGGCGAGAACTTGCAGGCGTTGTTGACCAGGTTGGACAGCACCTGGGCCAGCCGCACCGCATCGCCGTCCAGTTCGATGGGCTCGGCGGGCAGCTCGATGTCCAGCACCTGGTCGCGGGCCTCCAGGCGCGGCGCGCTCGCTTCGACCGAGCGCTCGATCAGCGTGGCCAGCGCCAGCGTCTCGGGCTTGACCGCGACCTTGCCCTGCACGATGCGCGACACGTCCAGCAGGTCGTCGATGAGGCGGGCCATGTGGTCGGCCTGCCGGCCGATGACGTCCCGCGCCCAGGCCAGCTGGGGCGGCAGCTCCTGGGCCGCCGTCAGGATGTGGACAGCATTGCGGATGGGCGCCAGCGGATTGCGCAGCTCGTGGGCCAGCATGGCCAGGAACTCGTTCTTGCGCCGGTCGGCCTCCTGCACGGCGGAATAGAGGCGCGCGTTCTCCATCGCGATGGCGGCGCGGCTGGCGAATTCGCGCAGCAGCGCCACATGGGCGGAGTCGAAACGCTGGGCCTCGGCCAGCAGCACCAGGGCGCCGATCAGGTCGTCGCCGGCGACCAGCGGGCACACCGCTGCGGCGCGGCCGTCGGCTTTGCGCAAGAGCTGGAACTCCCTGGAGCGAATCACCTCGTCGGCGATCGCCCGAAGTTCCGGCGTGAACACTTCGGGATCGTCGGCGCGCGGCGCCGGATGCATCTCCAGGCGGCGCACGCCGCCTTCCGCATCGGGGATGCCCAGGATGGCACGCTCGCCCAGCATGGGCACGCACAGGTTCAGCACGGCGGCAATGGTGTCGTCCATGTTGAGCGAGCGCGACAGCGACCGGCTGGCCTCGGCCAGGTAGTCGGCGCGGTGGATGGCGTCCTCGGCCGCCGCCCGCGCGGCTTCCGAGCGGGCCAGCTGCTCGCGCTGGGCTGCCTGCTTCTGCAGCTGGCGGTTCATGCGGAACAGCTCGACGAACACCCGCACCTTGGAGCGCAGGACCTCGGGCACCACCGGCGAGGGGATGTAGTCGACCGCGCCCAGCGCATAGCCGCGGCGCGCCTGCAACTCGTCGACATAGGCCGTGATGAAGACGATGGGGGTCTGGGCCGACTTCTTGTACTGGCGGATCAGGCTGGCCGTCTCCAGCCCGTCGATGTCGGGCATGTTGACGTCCAGCAGGATGACCGCGAATTCCATCTCCAGGATGTACTTCAGGGCCTCCTGCCCGGACCGGGCGCTGACGATGTTCTGGCCGAGCTCCTCGAGAATGGTGCCGAAGACGACATGCTTCTCCGGCAGGTCGTCCACCACCAGGATGTTGACCTTCTCCGGGGCCTCGGCCGGGGGCACTGCACGTGTCACCGAAGCTCCCGGAATCACTGTTGCAGCCAGGCCCGCAGCACGGCCAGCAGGTCTGGCGTGTTGACCGGCTTGGCCAGGTAGTCCCACGCGCCCGCCTCGATGCACTTCTCGCGGTCGCCCTTCATGGCCTTGGCGGTCACGGCGATCATGGGGAGGTTGCGCCCCTGCGGAAGCTTGCGGATCTCCTTCATGGTGGCCATGCCATCCATCTCCGGCATCATGATGTCCATCAGCACCACCTGGATGCCCGGGTCGTTGGCGACGCGGTTGATCGCCTCGCGGCCGTTGTCGGCCCAGACGATGTCCATGCCATGCTCCTCCAGCACGGTGGCCAGGGCGAAGATGTTGCGCATGTCGTCGTCGACGATCAGCACCCGCTTGCCGGCCAGCGGCTTGGCGGATTCGTAGACGTTGTCGATGACGTTGCGCTTGACCTCCGGCAGGCGCGCCAGGCTGCGGTGCAGGGCGATCAGCGCCGCATCGAACAGCTTGGGCGAACCTTCCACCGGGTGCACGGTCAGGCCGTCGTCGGAGTGCCAGGCATGCTGCTCGCCGGCCTGCCCCCGATACAGGATGAGCGGAACGGGGCCGATGCTGGCCTGGCTGGCGATGGCGCGCCGGCAGTCGCGCGGGTCGACGCCGCCGAAGCCATCTTCCAGCACCACGGCATCGAAGCGGGCCTCGTCCAGCGCCCGCATCAGCTGCGCTCCGGTGGCCACCACGGTGACGTCGATCTGCTCGCCCTCGATCTGGGCCAGCAGGTCGTTGCGCACGGAGGGGTCCTCCAGCGCCACTAGCAGGCTCTTGTCGTGGCGCGCGACGTAGCCATGCAGTTTCTCCAGCATGCCGTCGAGCACTTCCTTGGAGCGGATCGGCTTCTCGAGGAAGGCCAGTGCGCCCGAGCGGAAGGCGCGGTCCTTGGAGTCGTCGGTGGAGATCACGCACACCGGCACGTGGCGCAACGACAGGTCGTGCTTGATGCGGTCGAGCACGCGCCAGCCGGCCATGTCCGGCAGGTGCATGTCCAGGGTGACGGCCGAGGGCTTGTGCTGGCTGGCCAGCGTCAGCGCGCCCGCGCCCAGGGTGGTCACCAGGCCCTTGAAGCCCTTGCTGCGGGCGGCGTCCAGCAGGAAGCGGGCGAAGGCGAGGTCGTTCTCCACGATCAGCAGCACCAGGTCGCCGGTCTGGATGTTGTCGCGGTCGTCGTTGGCCAGGTTGTCGGCGGCGGCGCCGTCGTCCTCGGCCGCGTCCGGCTCCGCCACGGCCGTCAGGGCGTGCTGTTGCGGCTGGGGGGGCGGGCCCAGGCGCTTGGGTACCGGTGCCAGCGTCTGTTCGCCGCGGTGGTCCGTGGACACGCGCCGCGCCGTGCGGGTGGCCATGTAGACCAGCGGCAGGTACAGCGTGAAGGTGGAGCCCTGCCCCGGCGCCGAGACCAGCCGGATCTCGCCGCCCAGCAGCTTGGACAGCTCGCGCGAGATCGCCAGGCCCAGGCCGGTGCCGCCGTACTTGCGGCTGGTGGAGCCGTCGGCCTGCTGGAAGGCCTCGAAGATGATCTGCTGCTTGTCCGGCGAGATGCCGATGCCGGTGTCGCTGACCGAGAAGGCGATCACCTGCTGGGCGCGGTTGAGGTCCTCGTTGTCGGGGCTCCAGCCGGCGAACACCTCTTCCACCGTCAGCGTGACCTGGCCCTGGTGGGTGAACTTGAAGGCGTTGGACAGCAGGTTCTTCAGGATCTGCTGCAGGCGCTTGGCGTCCGTGACCATGGCGCCCGGCAGGTTGAGGCCGGTGCGCACGGTGAAGTCGACGTTCTTGGCCTCGGCCACGTGGCGGAAGGTGCGCTCCACGTACAGCTGCAGGTCCGACAGGCGCAGGTCGTTGACGTCCACCACCACCGTGCCCGACTCGATCTTGGACAGGTCCAGGATGTCGTTGATCAGCATCAGCAGGTCGTTGCCGGACGAGTGGATCGTCTTGGCGAACTCTACCTGCTTGGGCGTGAGGTTGCCCTCGGGGTTCTTGCACAGCTGGTCGGACAGGATCAGCAGCGAGTTCAGCGGCGTGCGCAGCTCGTGCGACATGTTGGCCAGGAACTCCGACTTGTACTTGGAGGTCAGGGCCAGCTGCTTGGCCTTCTCCTCCAGCGCCTGGCGGGCCTGTTCCACCTCCGCGTTCTTGCGCTCCACCTCCTGGTTCTGGTGGGCCAGCAGGCGGGCCTTCTCCTGCAGCTCCTCGTTGGTCTGCTGCAGTTCCTCCTGCCGGCTCTGGAGCTCCTGGGCCAGCGACTGCGACTGCGCCAGCAGGTCCTCCGTGCGCATGTTGGCCTCGATCGTGTTGATCACGATGCCGATCGATTCGGTCAGCTGGTCGAGGAAGGCCTCGTGGGTCGGGTTGAAGCGCTCGACGCTGGCCAGCTCGATGACGCCGCGCACCTGGCCCTCGAAGATGATGGGCAGCACCAGCACGTTGAGCGGCGCCGTCTCCGTCAGGCCCGAGACGATCTTGAGCGTCTCCGGGAAGCTCGACGTGAGCATGATCTTCTTCTTGTCGAAGGCGGCCTGGCCGACCAGGCCCTGGCCGAGGTCGACCTCCTTGCCGTAGGCGCCGTGGCCGTCGGAGGCATACGACGCCATCAGGCGCAGCTTGGGCTGCTCGTGGGTGTAGCGCAGCACGTAGAACTCGGCCTGCTGGGCGCCCACCACTGGTGCCAGCTCGGACAGGATCAGGTGGCCCACGGCGACCAGGTCGCGCTGGCCCTGCAGCATCCGGGAGAACTTGGCCAGGTTGGTCTTGAGCCAGTCCTGCTCGGTGTTCACCTGCGTGGTATCGCGCAGGTTGCGGATCATCTCGTTGATCGTGTCCTTCAGCGCCGCAACCTCGCCCTGCGCCTCCACCGTGATGGAGCGCGTCAGGTCGCCCTGGGTCACGGCGGTGGCCACTTCGGCGATGGCGCGCACCTGGGTGGTGAGGTTGGCCGCCAGCTGGTTCACGTTCTCGGTGAGGCCCTTCCAGGTGCCGGCGGCACCCGGCACCTTGGCCTGGCCGCCCAGCTTGCCCTCGACGCCCACCTCGCGCGCCACCGTGGTCACCTGGTCGGCGAAGGTGGCGAGCGTGTCGGTCATGGAGTTGATGGTGTCGGCCAGGGAGGCGATCTCGCCCTTGGCCTCCACGGTCAGCTTCTGCTCGAGGTCGCCGTTGGCCACCGCGGTCACCACCTTGGCGATGCCGCGCACCTGCGAAGTCAGGTTGCCGGCCATGAAGTTCACGTTGTCCGTCAGGTCCTTCCAGGTGCCGGCCACGCCCTGCACATAGGCCTGGCCGCCCAGCTTGCCCTCGGTACCGACCTCGCGGGCCACCCGGGTCACTTCGGAAGCGAAGGAGGAGAGCTGGTCCACCATGGTGTTGATGGTGTTCTTCAGCTCCAGGATCTCGCCTTTCACGTCCACCGTGATCTTCTTGGAGAGGTCGCCCGCGGCCACCGCCTTGGTCACGTCGGCGATGTTGCGCACCTGCGAGGTCAGGTTGCCGGCCATGAAGTTCACGTTGTCTGTCAGGTCCTTCCAGGTGCCGGCCACGCCCTGCACGTCGGCCTGGCCGCCCAGCTTGCCCTCGGTGCCCACTTCCCGCGCCACGCGGGTCACCTCCGAGGCGAAGGAGCGCAGCTGGTCCACCATGGTGTTGATGGTGTTCTTCAGCTCCAGGATCTCGCCCTTGACGTCCACCGTGATCTTCTTGGTCAGGTCGCCGGCGGCCACCGCCTTGGTCACGTCGGCGATGTTGCGCACCTGGGCCGTCAGGTTGCCGGCCATGGAGTTGACCGAATCGGTCAGGTCCTTCCAGGTGCCGGCCACGCCCTGCACGTCGGCCTGGCCGCCCAGCTTGCCCTCGTTACCCACCTCGCGGGCCACCCGCGTCACTTCCGAGGCGAAGGAAGAGAGCTGGTCCACCATGGTGTTGATGGTGTTCTTCAGCTCCAGGATCTCACCCTTGACGTCCACGGTGATCTTCTTGGACAGGTCGCCAGCGGCCACCGCCTTGGTGACGTCGGCGATGTTCCGGACCTGGGACGTCAGGTTGCCGGCCATGAAGTTCACGGACTCCGTCAGGTCCTTCCAGGTCCCGGCCACGCCTTGCACGTCGGCCTGGCCGCCCAGCTTGCCTTCGGTGCCGACCTCCCGCGCCACCCGCGTCACCTCCGAGGCGAAGGAGGAGAGCTGGTCCACCATGGTGTTGATGGTGTTCTTCAACTCCAGGATTTCGCCCTTGACCTCCACCGTGATCTTCTTGGAGAGGTCGCCGGCGGCCACGGCCGTCGTCACTTCCGCGATGTTGCGCACCTGGGCCGTCAGGTTGCCGGCCATCGAGTTCACGTTGTCCGTGAGCTCCTTCCAGGTGCCGGCCACGCCCTGCACGTCGGCCTGGCCGCCGAGCTTGCCCTCGGTACCCACTTCCCGCGCCACCCGGGTCACTTCCGAGGCGAAGCTTCGCAGCTGGTCCACCATGGTGTTGATGGTGTTCTTCAGCTCCAGGATCTCGCCCTTGACGTCCACCGTGATCTTCTTGGACAGGTCGCCCGTCGCCACCGCTTTGGTCACGTCGGCGATGTTGCGCACCTGCGCCGTCAGGTTGCCGGCCATCGAATTGACGGAATCGGTGAGGTCCTTCCAGGTGCCGGCCACACCCTGCACGTCGGCCTGGCCGCCCAGCTTGCCCTCCGTGCCCACCTCGCGGGCCACCCGCGTCACCTCCGAGGCGAAGGAGCGCAGCTGGTCCACCATCACGTTGATGGTGTTCTTCAGCTCCAGGATCTCGCCCTTGACGTCCACCGTGATCTTCTTGGACAGGTCGCC
>JAEZKX010000189.1 GCA_023436025.1 Pseudomonadota bacterium
CGCGCATCGAGCGCGCCGACGGCAGCATCGAGCACCTGCGCGCCAAGGCGCGCGCGCAGTGGAATGCAGGCGATCGCCTCGTGATCGAAACTGCGGGCGGCGGCGGCTGGGGCACGCCCCGTCCACCGGAGCCCGGCGCATGACACACGGCCTTGCCAGGCGGCCGGCCCGCGCATGGTCCTTGCAAGGCAGGAACCAGTCCCATCTTTTCCCTTGGAGTCGTACCCCATGAAGTCCTCGCTTTCCCGCCGCCAGACCCTGCGCCACCTCGGCCTGGGCGCCGCTTCCCTGCTGGGCGCGCCGCTGCTTGCCCACGCGCAGGCCTCCGGCAAGGTCACCCGCCTGGTCGTTCCCTTCCCGCCCGGTGGCAGCACCGACCTGCTGGCGCGCCGCATCGGCGAGAAGCTGGGTCCGGCGCTCGGCCAGACCGTCATCGTCGAGAACCGCCCCGGCGCCGGCGGCACCGTGGGTGCGCATTCCGTGGCCCGCGCGACACCGGACGGCACCACGCTGCTGTTCGGCGTGACCGGCAGCAACGCGATCGCGCAGGCCCTCTACCCCAAGCTGCCCTACGACGTGATCAAGGACTTCGCGCCGGTGTCGCTGGTCGTGACCGCGCCGCTGGTGGTGGCGGTGAACCCCAACCTCAAGGCGAACACGCTAAAGGAGTTCATCGCGCTGGCCAAGGCCAAGCCGGGCAGCATCAGTTTCGGATCGGCCGGCAACGGCACCTCGATGCACCTGACCGGCGAGATGTTCAAGCAGGCGACCGGAACCTCGCTGGTCCACATTCCGTACCGTGGCAGCGCCGGCATGCTGTCCGACCTGATGAGCGGACAGATCGAGGCCTCGTTCGGCGACCTGCTGGTGCTGATGCCCCAGATCGAAGCGGGCAAGGTGCGTGCCCTGGCCGTGACCTCCAAGCAGCGCAACCCGCTCCTGCCCAAGGTGCCCACCGTCGCCGAAAGCGGCTATCCCGGCTTCGAGGCCCTGTCCTGGCAAGGCGTGTTCGCGCCCGCCGGCACGCCGCCGGAAATCATCGCCAAGCTCAACGCCGAGATCAACAAGGCGGTCAAGGAGCCGGGCATCCAGGACTACTTCGTCCCGCGCGGCTTCCTGGTCGAAGGCACGACGCCCGAGGCGGCCAAGGCCTTCATCGAGGCCGAAGTGAAGAAGTGGACCCCGATCGTCGCCGCCTCCGGCGCCAAGGCGGATTGATGGGCGCCACCGCGATCGAGCACCTGGGCAGCGTGGTGCGCGCGGGGGTGCGCCAGCCGATCTCGGCGGCGGTGGCCTGGGACCGGCTGGTCTTCGTCTCGGGCCAGGTGCCGATGACGGCGGCCGGCCCCGCCGCGCCCGACATCGCCGGCCAGACCCACGCGACGCTCGATTCCATCGCAGCCATCCTCGAGAGCGCCGGCTGCACGCTGGCCGACGTGGTGAAGACGACCGTGTGGCTCACCGATGCCGCCGACTATCCCGCGTTCAACGCCGCCTACGCGCAGCGCTTCCCGGCCGCGACGGCGCCGGCACGGTCCACGGTGATCTCCGGACTGATCGCGCCGGTCAAGGTCGAGATCGAGGCGGTGGCCGTGCGTCCGGCGCAGGAGGTCGGGGCGAACCGGTGAGCGAGTCCGCTCCCGCGCCCACGCACGGGCCGGGTGGCCCGGCCTATGATTGCCGCTTCACCCTGCGGTTGCCTGCCTGAACGGCAAGCATGAAAAGGGAACGACAGCAGGGGCGGCGACGCCCCGATCTGTGGCTGCCCCCGCAACTGTGATCGGTCGGTCCGTGACCCGACGCCACTGGCGCATGCCGGGAAGGCGGCCATGGATGTTCAGCCGAGAGCCAGGAGACCTGCCGCGGGGTGATGCATCTGTTTCCCGGGGCGGGGTGTCTCCGGACAAGGTCATCGCGTGCCGCCCGCGGCATGCCCGCTGTCCAGGCATGCGGGCTGTTCCGGCGCCGGCCTGCTGCCGACTTGCCGCGTCCCGCTCCTTTCCTGGAGTTCGCGCGTGTCCCATTCAGGTTCCCCCTTCCCCCTGTCGCCCGCCGCAGACGCACCGCTGCCGTCCGGCATGGTCACGGTCGACATGGTCTGGCCCGACCAGTCCAACCACCATGGCACCCTGTTCGGCGGGGCGGCGCTGTCCATCCTCGACCGCATGGCCTTCATCGGGGCCAGCAAGGCGTTGCGCGGGGCGGTGGTGACGGCATCCGTCGGCAAGCTGGAGTTCCTGGCGCCGGCGCCCGCGGGCCACCTGGTCGAGTGTCAAGTCGACGTCGTGCGCCGCGGCAACCGCTCGGCCACGCTGGCCGCCAGGCTGGTGGCCGAGGATCTGCTGAGCGGCGCGCGTACCGACTGCCTGGTCGGCGAGTTCGTCATGGTGCGACGTGCCGATGAACCGCTCACGGACGCGGCGGCCGGCGCCGGCAGGCCGGCGCCGCCTGCCTCCTCGCCGCTTGCGGCGCCTCCATCCGCTGCCACGGGAATGGCCCGTGCCGTGGTCGCCGAGATCGTCTTTCCGGGTCACGCCAACCACCGCCATATGCTGCACGGCGGGCCGGCGATGGAGTGGATGGCCAAGGCGGGTTTCGTCGCCGCCACGCGGCAGGTGCGCCAGCCGCTGGTCATGGCCAGCAGCGAGAAACTGGATTTCCGCGCGCCGGCCTATGTGGGCGACATCGTCGACGTCACGGCCAGCGTCGTGGCGGTGGGCCGGCGCTCGGTCCGGGTGCAGATGGACATGTGGTCTGAAAGCCCCGCCACCGGCGAGCGGCGGCACTGCACGACCGGGCAGTTCGTCTATGTGACGGTGTAGCGGCAGAGGCCTCATCCGGCCGGCTCTCCATGCGGCGTGCAGGAAGGACGGGGAGCCCGAAAGTATTCGGCACGCGCTGCGCAGCAGGCCCGGGCCTCGGACCTTACACTTCGCACGGGCCATCAGCCGATGGTCCGTCCTCCGTGACAGCAAGCAAATCCTCCCCATGAAGAACCGCTCCGGCGGCCTGGTGTACTCGACCGAGGCCGGCCGCATGTGCCCGGCCTGTCGCCGGCCGGTGGCCCAATGCGCGTGCGCCCGGCAGGCCGCGCCGCCGGCCGGCGATGGCATCGTGCGCGTCCAGCGCGAAACCAAGGGCCGCGGCGGCAAGGCCGTGACCGTGGTGCGCGGCGTGCCGCTGGCCGGCGCGGAACTCGCCAGGCTGGGACAGGAACTGAAGGCCGCCTGCGGCAGCGGCGGCACCGTCAAGGACGGCTGCATCGAGGTGCAGGGCGACCACGCCGACAAGGTGGTGGACCTGTTGCAGCAGCGCGGCTGGCGCGTCAAGCGGGCCGGCGGTTGAGGACGGGACTACATCCTGTTGCCGCGCCGGCTGAACCCAGCGGTCGCGCCGGAGTCCTACGCGGCTGGGCTTGCGCAGAATCTAGATTTCCAACGCCATGACACCGGCCCTTTCCCGGGTTCGCGCCTGGGCCACCGAACACGGCCAGCGCCTGCTCGGCGCCATCCGCCGCCATCCCGTCCGCACGGCCCTGGTTCCGCCCGCGCTGGTGCTGCTGTACGTGCTGGCCCTGGTGCCGTTCACGCCCAGCATCTCCGACCTGCGCAAGGTGCGCACGGACGCGCCCAGCGTGGTGATGTCGGCCGACGGCGTGGTGCTGGCCGAATTCAAGCGCATGAACCGCGAATGGGTGCCGCTCGACCGCATCGCGCGGCCGGCCATCGACGCGCTGATCGCCACCGAGGACCACCGCTTCTTCTCGCACCACGGCATCGACCTGCGGCGCACCGCGGCGGCGGCGCTCAACACCCTGCGCGGGCGGCGCGAGGGTGGCTCCACGCTGTCGCAGCAGCTCGCGCGCAACCTGTACCCGCAGGAGATCGGTCGCGCGCCCACCCTCACGCGCAAGGTGAAGGAGGCCATCACGGCGCTGAAGATCGAGGCGATCTACTCCAAGGAGGAGATCCTCGAGACCTACTTCAACACCGTGCCCTTCCTCTACAACGCCTTCGGCATCGAGATGGCCGCGCGCACCTATTTCGACAAGTCGGCCGACCGTCTCGACGTGCTCGAGAGCGCGACGCTGGTGGGCATGCTCAAGGGCACCAGCTACTACAACCCGGTGCTCAATCCCGAGCGCTCGCTGCAGCGGCGCAACACGGTGCTGGCGCAGATGGTCAAGCATGGAAAGCTGGAGCCTGCGCGTGCGCAGCAGCTGGCGGCGCGGCCGCTGCGCATCGACTTCGAGCGCCAGTCCGAGCCGCTGGGGCCGGCGCCGCACGTGGCGCAGCACCTGCGCAAGTGGCTGATCGCCTGGGCCGACCGCGAGGACTACGACATCCACGCCGACGGCCTGGTGGTGCGCACCACCATCGATTCGCGCCTGCAGAAGGTCGCCAACCAGGCGGTGGCGCGGCAGTTGCGTTCGCTGCAGGACATCGCCGACCGCAGCCGGCGGCGCGATGCCGAGCGCCAGCTGCTGCAGGCGGGCTTCCTGGCCATGGACCCGCGCAACGGCGCGGTCAAGGCGTGGGTGGGCAGCGCCGACTTCACCCAGGCCCAGTACGACCACGTCAACCAGGCGCGGCGCCAGCCCGGCTCCACCTTCAAGCCCTTCGTCTACGGCGTGGCCTTCGAACGCGGCATGTCGCCCGACGACACGCTGCCCGACGTGTTGCCGTCCATCCGCGAGGGCGGCGGCGCGGTGTGGAGTCCGCGCGATGCCACGCCGCCGACCGGCGAACCCATGACCCTGCGCGACGGCCTGGTGCGCTCGCGCAACAGCATCACGGCGCAGCTGGTGCAGAAGGTGGGGCCCGCGCGCGTGGCCGAACTGGCCTACCAGCTGGGCGTGCGCCGCAGCAAGCTCGATCCGGTGCCCTCGCTGGCGCTGGGCACCAGCCCGGTCACGCTGCTGGAGATGGTCTCGGCCTACGGCTCGCTCGCCAACAACGGCCGCTTCGTCGGCGAGCCCATGCTGGTGCAGTCCATCGAGGACCGCAACGGCCGCACGCTGGCGGTCTTCACCCTGCCCAAGCCGGTGCAGGTGATGCCGCGTGCCGAGGCGCTGAAGCTCGTCAACGTGATGCGCGGTGTCATCGACGAAGGCACCGGCGCGGCGATCCGCACGCGCTGGGGCATCCAGGCCGACGTGGCGGGCAAGACCGGTACCACGCAGGACACCAGCGACGGCTGGTTCCTCATGATGCACCCGCAGCTGGTGGCGGGCGCCTGGGTCGGCTACGACGACAACAAGGTCACCATGGGCGACAGCTGGGGGCAGGGCGCTCGCAGCGCGCTGCCCATCGTGGGCGACTTCTTCCTCCAGTCGCTGCGCCTGAAGGCCATCGATGCCAAGGCCGAATTCGACATCCCGCGCCCGCGTCCCAAGCCGCGCGCGCCGCCGCCGGATCCGGTGCAGGAACTGGTCAACGACGTCCTGACGCGCCTGCTGCGGATGGTCCAGTAGCGGGGGCGCCGGCGCGGCCGGCGCCGCCGGGGTCACCGCGGGGCCGGATGCAGCGCGTGGTACACGCAGGCCGCCGCCCAGGCGTCGTTGGCCGCGTACAGCACCTGTGCCTCGCTCAGCCGGCGGCTCGCCCAGTTCGAGGTCGCCGCGCGCTTGGACTTCAGGAAGCGCTGGCCGAACAGAAGGGCCACCGCCATCTTCACGCCCACCTGCCTGCGGTAGCCGCGCTGGCGGAACTCGGTGTCGAGGTCCAGCACGTCCTGCGGCTCCACGCCCAGCTTGCGCACGATGCGGCGCTTGTCGTCGCCCAGGCCGAAACCGGCCTTGACGATGCCGCGCCGTGCCAGCAGCTCGCCGGCGATGACGCGGCATCCCGCGTCGTGCAGCTGGATCACCCAGGCGGCCGTGAGCGTCGCCAGCTGCAGCGTGTGCGGCCCGTCGGAAGCCTCGCCGGCCTGGAAGGTGGGCTTCGATTCCGTGTCGAAGCCCCAGACCGGCTCGCGCAGCAGCAGGTCCCGCGCCGCCGCGGCCTGCTCCACCGTGGCCACCACGGTGATGCGGTCCAGGCCGATGCGCGGGAAGGGCTCCAGCAGGGCGATCTGTTCCGGCGTCGGTAGGGCAGGCGCTTGCATCCGCGCAGGATAACGGGTGTCGCCCAGGGGCCGGTCCTAGGGCACAGGAGCATTCACCGCCGGCACGCGCCGCACCAGAATGCCTGCATCCCGCCCGAGCCGGAACCAGGAGACGTCCATGCCGCGTTCTCGTCTTCGCGCCCTTGGCGCCTTGCCTGCCTTGCTGTTCGCTGCCGCCCTGCCGGCGGCCGTGCTGGCGCAAGCCGCCTGGCCCACCAAGCCGGTGCGCATCGTCGTCACCTTCACGCCGGGCGGCGCGCCCGACACGCTGGCACGGGTGCTGGCCGAGAAGTGGGGCGCCCTGGGCCAGCCGGTCACGGTCGACAACAAGCCGGGCGCCGGCGGCAACATCGGCGCCGACTTCGTCGCCAAGTCGGCCGGCGACGGCCACACGCTGCTGATCGGCACGGTGGGCACGCACGCGATCAACGCGTCGCTGTACGAGAAGCTGCCCTACGACCACCTGAAGGACTTCACGCCCATCACGTTTCTCGCGTCCACGCCGAACCTGCTGGTGGTCAACAAGTCGGTGCCGGTGAACAACGTGCGCGAGCTGGTGGCGCTGGCAAGGAAGCAGCCGCTGTCGTTCGCCTCGTCGGGCAGCGGCACCTCGATCCACCTGTCCGGGGAGCTTTTCAACACGCTGGCGGGCGTGAAGATGCAGCACGTCCCGTACAAGGGCCGCGCCAGCGCCATCCCCGACCTGTTGGGCGGCCGCGTGCAGCTGATGTTCGACAACATGCCGTCGTCACTGCCGCTGGTGCGGTCCGGCGAACTCAAGGGCCTGGCCGTGACCAGCGCGCACCGTTCGCCGGCCGCACCGGACATCCCCACCATCGCCGAGTCGGGCCTGCCCGGTTTCGAGGCGACATCGTGGTTCGCGCTGTACGCCTCGCCGGGCCTGCCGCGCGACGTGCAGATGCGCATCCACGCCGAGGCGCTGAAGGTGATGGCGATGCCCGACGTGAAGGAGAGGCTCGCCGGCCTGGGCCTCGCCATCGACACTGGCACGCCGCAGGCGCTGATGGCGATGATGCAGGCGGAGACGGCCAAGTGGGCGAAGGTGGTGAAGGCATCGGGCGCGAAGGCGGAGTGACGTGCACGGGCCGGGCCTGCGCGCATCGGCCGGCATCCCGCCGCCATGCGCGCGGGCCGCAACGCCGCGCGGGCGGGCCGGAGGGCGTGAAGCGTTAAGCTTCCGTGCATGACACCGGAACAACTCCTGAGCCACTACGACGCGGGCCGGCCCTGGTCCGCCGGCAGCGGGCTCGAGGTCGGCGAGGCCTACCAGCGCGCGCTCGCGGTGCGCCGCCTGCGCGAGGCGCGCGGCGAACGTCCCCGCGGCTACAAGGTCGGCTTCACCAATCGCACCATCTGGCCGCGCTACGGCGTCTACGCGCCCATCTGGGGCACGGTCTGGGACAGCACGCTGGCCTTCTGCGAGGGTCAAGGCGAGGTCTCGCTTGCCGGCGCCGTGCAGCCGCGCATCGAACCCGAGTGCGTGTTCGGCCTGCGCGCCACGCCGCCACCGGACGCCAGCCTCGAGGCGCTGCGCGATTGCCTCGACTGGGTTGCGCCGGGCTTCGAGATCGTGCAATCGCACATGCCCGACTGGAAGTTCAGCGCGGCCGACAGCGTGGCCGACGGCGGCCTGCACGCGCGCCTGCTGGTCGGGCCCCGAATCGCCGCCGACGGCCTGCCGCGTGATGCGGCTGCCTTCGATGCCGCCCTGGCCCAGGCGCAGGTGCGCCTGCTGCGCGACGGCGCGCAGGTGGACGAGGGTCGCGGCGCCAACGTGCTCGACGGCCCGCTGCAGGCCTTGCGGCATTTCCTGCAGGAATTGCGGGCCTGCCCCGGCGCGGCCGCCCTGCAGGCCGGCGACGTGGTGACCACCGGCACCTGGACCGATGCCCACCCGGTGCAGACCGGCCAGGCCTGGCGGGCCGACTTCCGCGGCGCCCTGGCGCCGCTGGAGGTGCGCTTCACATGATCAGCCGCGACTTCCTCCCACAGGACTGCCTGGCGGCCACGCCGTTGGTGGACAGCACGCATCCGCAGGTGCAGGCCTTCGCGGCCCGGCACGCGCGCGGCGCCGACGATGTCGAGCGCGGTGTCGCCCTCTACTACGCGGTGCGCGACGGCTTCCGCTACGACCCCTACCGCATCGATCTCAGCCCGGCCGGCATGTCGGCCAGCAGCGTGCTGGCCAAGGGCTACGGCTGGTGCGTGACCAAGGCGGCGCTGCTGGCCGCCGCGGCGCGCGCCGCCGGCATTCCGGCGCGCCTGGGCTTCGCCGACGTGCGCAACCACCTGTCGACGGCGCGCATGCGCGAGACCATGCAGACCGACGTCTTCCTGTGGCACGGCTACACCGAGCTGTGGCTGGACGGCGGCTGGCGCAAGGCCACGCCGGCCTTCAACGTGGAACTGTGCGATCGCTTCGGCCTGCTGCCGCTGGAGTTCGACGGCCGCACCGATTCCATCTACCACCCCTTCGACAAGTCCGGCAACCGCCACATGGAATACCTGCAGGAGCGCGGCAGCTTTGTCGAGGTGCCGCTCGCGCAATTGCTGGCGGACTTCCGCGCGGCCTACCCCGGCTGGCTGCAGGGCAGCGAGACGGCCAGCGCGCTGCAGTCGGCGGACTTCCTGCAGGACGTGGCGCGCGAGCCCGGGGCCGGCGCCGCCGCGGCGGTCGACCGCGACGTGCAGCGCGGCTGACCGCGCCCATCGACGCGC
>JAEZKX010000104.1 GCA_023436025.1 Pseudomonadota bacterium
AACCACGGCCAGCGCCGGCGCCAAGGTGCAACGCCAGGCCACACCCACCGGCGCGCGCGCCCCTCCGGCACCGGCGCCCGAAACGCCGGGCAACGCGCCTTCGACCAGCGAAGAAGTGCTCGCCCGCCTCGGCCACGGCGAACCGATGGATGCCGACACGCGCGCCTTCTTCGAACAGCGCCTGGGCCAGGACCTGTCGGAGGTGCGCATCCACACCGACGACGCCGCCGCCGAGGCGGCCCGCGCGCTGCAGGCGCGCGCCTTCACCTGGGGAAACCACGTCGCCTTCGCCGCCGGCGAATACCAGCCCGGCACCGAGCGCGGCCGCAAGCTGCTGGCGCACGAACTGGCGCACGTGCTACAAAACGAGTCGGCCAACCTGAGCCACGTGGTGGCGCGCAAGGAAGACAAGCGCTTCAAGGACCCCAACGACATCGCCGACAAGGGCGCCTTCGACCCGGCCAAGGACAAGGCGGCTCGGCCGGAGATGGAGACGCTGAAGCTGCCCGCCATCAAGGGGCGCCACGCCGACATGTACAAGAAGCTCGCCGGCAAGTCGCTCAAGCGTCCGGCCGGCTACGACCGCAAGGAAGACCCGTTCAAGACCGACCAGGTCAAGAAGTGGAAGGAGAAGGTCGACCTCTCGGCCTTCTACGCCGAGGTCGGCTTCACGCCCGACACGCCGCCGCACGGCCTGACCTTCTACGGCGCCACGAGCAAGAAGTTCTCCGGCCCGGCGGCAGCCGACGTGGTCGAGGTGCTGCAGATCCCGCGCTGGACGCCCGAGGGCATCCTGCGTGACAGCAAGCTGCAGGTGGACCACATCGTGGAGATGCAGGTCGGCGGCCAGGACGTCTTCGAGAACTACGAGCTGCTCACCGGCGCGCACAACATCAATGTCGGCTCGCTGCTGCGCGCCTCGATCTACGCCGGCGTCAAGGCCTACCTGGCGGGCACCGGCAAGAACACCGGCGACGCGCTGGTCAAGGAGTACCTGCAGAAGCACGACATCGACTTCAAGAAGGTGGAATCCGGCGGCGAGGGCAAGAACCTGGAGAAGACCTCGCAGTTCTGGGCCCGCCAGCAGATCACGGCCGGCAAGCACCTGGAATGGCTGAAGGACGAGAAGCGCGCCAAGAAGGACGACGGCACGAACAAGGATCGCTTCGCGCTGTACTCGCATTCGGGCGCGGGCTTCATCGACGCCTTCGCGCTGAAGAAGAACAAGGTGACGGTGGCCAACAGCGGCCGGCTCGCCGGCATCCAGCTGACCTCCATCACGCTGCAGGGCGACTTCGACAAGGCCACGGCCGGCAGCGCCATCGGCACCATCAAGGGCAACTGGGACCTGCCGAAGAACGTCGAAGCGAACGAAGGCAAGACCTTCGAGAGCCCGCTCAATGCCGTGAAAGGCAAGCCGTACGCCGGCGCCATCGCCAGCCTGGCGCCACCCAAGCTGGAGGTCAAGGGCACGAGCCCGGTCACCTTCGGCGAGATCGGCTTCGTGCGCGGCAAGCTGTCGGCCGAAGGCGAGTTGACCACCACCCATCCGCTCTTCACCGGCGTAAAGATCCCGGTGCGCTGGCGCGGCGACGACTTCGCCTTCGAGTACACCTTCGCCTCGCAGGATCTCAAGCTGCCGGTGCCGGGCCTGACCATCGACGACGCCAGCGTCACCCTGTTCTTCGGCAGCAAGGGCCTGGGTGCGGACGGCGCGCTGGCTTTCAGCGTGGCGGGGCTCGGCTCGGGCCTGCTGGAGGTGACGGTGCAGACCGGCGCCAAGGGGCCGAGCCTGAAGGCGAGCGGCACCTTCACCGCCGACCGCAAGCTGTTCGACCTGGCGACGCTGAAGGTGGGCTACAGCACCGAGAAGGGCTTCAGCGGCGAAGGCATGCTCGGCATCACCGACCCGAACAAGATCAAGGGCATCAAGTCGGCCAAGCTCACCGCGGGCTATGCCGAATCGGTGTTCAAGGCCACGGGCGAAGTTCAGCCCGACATCCCCGGGCTGAAGGCGGCGTCGCTGTCGGTCAGCTACGGCAAGGACACGCTGCAGATCACCGGCAAGCTGGGGATCGACGAGAAGGTGCCGGGCGTGCAGTCGGCCGACATCACGGTGGACGTGAAGCAGGCGGAGGGCCGCTGGAAGGTGGGGGCCAGCGGCGAGGTGGTGCCCAAACTGCCGGGCCTGTCGGGCGCGGTGCTCAAGTTCGCCTACGACGACGGCCTGGTGCTGGTGCAGGGCGAGTTCGACATCAAGAAAGGGCCGCTGACCGGCAAGGTGACGGCTGGTGTCACCAACGCGGAAGTCGACGAGCAGGGCCAGCGCAAGGAAGGCACCGGCCAGGGCAACATTTTCCGCGTGTTCGGCTCGGCCGATATCGACGCCTTCTTCATCAAGGACAAGCTGTTCGGCAAGCTGCGCCTGCGGCTGCTGCCCGATGGCAGCGTGCGGGTGGGCGGCGGGCTCAAGGTCGCCGACTTCGAGGTGTTCCCGCAGGTCCCGAAGGACGCGGTGTTCCTGAACAAGGAGATCGCCACCCCCAAGATCCCGATCCCGGGCCTGGGCTTCTCGGTGGGCGGCGTCAGCGTGGGCCTGACCTTCTATGCGAGCGGCGGCATCGCGATGCGGGCCGCCATCGGGCCGGGGAGGATGAGCGGGATCGAGATCACGGTGGACGAGTTCGATCCGGCCACCGTCAGCATGGACACGCTGACCATCCGCGGGGGCGCCAAGTTCGACGTGGAGGCCGATGCGGGCGTGACAGTCAGCGCCACGGCCTACCTGAACCTGAGCGCGGTGGTGGCGGAGCTCGAAGGCGGCATCGGCGTCAGCGCCGACGTCGGCATCCCGGCGGAGAACCGCAAGGTGGTGAAGGCCAGCGTGAACTTCACCTACAGCGCCGCCAATGGGCTGGACGTCGAGGGCGCGATCGCGCTCAACGTGCAGCCGGCGATCAAGTTCGCGCTGAAGGGCGTGGCCAAGGCCAAGCTGAACCTGCTGGTCACCACCGTCACCGTGTGGAGCGAGGACTTCACCATCGGGGAAGCCAAGTTCAACCTGCCGCTGGCGATCAAGGGCCAGGGCAAGGTGGGCTACAACTCGCGCACCGGCAAGCTGCGTGCCGACCCGAAGAACTCGATCGAGGTGGAAACGCCCAAGCTCGATTCGGACGCCTTCATCAACATGATCAAGGGCAACCCGGCACCGCCCAAGGTGGAGACGAAGGACGAGCAGGGCAAGCCGGTCGACCAGGCGCAGGCGCAGTCCCTGGCGCCGGGGGCGGGCGGGCCGTTGGCCTTGCAGCCGAACCAGTCGTTCGCGCAGCCCAATGCGTCGATGACGTCCAGCACGCCGAACCAGTCGGTGATGCCGCAGCGCGCCGGCGGCGCGCCGCCCATCGCCACCGTGGATGAAGGCGTGGTGCAGCGCCTCGGCCCCGGCATGCCGCTGGACACCGCCACCCGCGGCTTCTTCGAGCAGCGCATGCGCGCCAACCTGGCGGACGTGCGGGTGCACAACGGACTGGGCGCGCAGCGCGAAGCGCACGCGATCGGTGCGCGCGCGTTCACGGTCGGCGACCACATCGCCTTCGCCGCCGGCGAATACCGGCCCGACACCGAGGAAGGGCGAGGGCTGCTGGCGCACGAACTGGCGCACGTGGTGCGGCACACGCGCGGCGCGGCGCGCAGCGTGATGCGGCAGCCGCTGGGGGCGGATGCGGGGGTCGGCACGCCGACGGATGCGGGCGTGAGCACAGCGGAGGACGCGAGCCTGGATGCCGGCGGCACGTCGACCCTGGACCCCGGCTTCATCGGCGTCGATGGCCGGCCCTCGTTCGCTTCACCGCTGGCGGGCCGCGAACCCCCGCCGCCGCGAGGGCCGGACGCCATTGGCTGGTTCGACGCCGTGCTGTCCCCCGACGAGGCTTTCATGATCCACCAGGTGCGCGCGCGCATCTCGTCGGACACGACGCTGCAGGCCGGCGAATCCCTGGTGGAAGCCTGGGCCGACGAGTTCGAAAGGGCGATCGAGCGTGCGGTGGCCAACGCCGACCCGCATGACATCTCGGGCGTGCCGGAAACGTTGGCCGCGCAGTGGGTCTGGATCGAGCGGGCACGGCGCATCCTGCCGGTGCTGCGCGGCGCGATCCTGGCAGTGGAGATGGAGCACATCCGCTTCGAGCAGGAGTTCCTGGCGCGCGGCGAACTGGTGATCGGCGAACTGCTGGACCTGAGCAGCGAGCGGGTGGAGACGGAGGCCAGGCGCTACGGGCTGGTGCGGCACACGCACGAGACCACGCGGATGGTCTCGGACGGACTCGGGCGCTACCGGGAAACGGAGTTCCACCACACGTACGAGATGGCGGGAGGCGCGGCGACGATCGGCCTGGCCAACGCGGCGCGCGCGCTGGCCGACGCCGCACGCGCCGTCCACGCACGCACCAGCGAATACCACGACCAGTTCGGCCAGGTGCCGGCGCCGGCCGGCACTTCGGAGGGAAGCCTGGGCAGCACGATCCTGGGCTGCCTGGACGAGGCCGCCTGCGCCGCCGCCTCCGCACGCAAGACGCAGGCGCGGCAGGACTACGACGTGGTCAGGTTCGAGAAAGAGCGCGACTACCCGATCCTCGCCTCGTATGCGGAGCTGCCGCGCGGTGACGCGCTGTGGCCGCTGTCGCGCGCGGTCGACCGGCTGGCTGGCATTGCGGAAGGTGCTACCGCCAACAACGCGGAGCTGCTGTTCGATGAAATCGACGAGAAGCGGCGCAACATCGCGCGCACGGGCGAGGCGCTGCTCGAAGGCGACCTGGAGCTGTGGGAGTTGCGGCCGGCGCGCATGGCGACCGCGCAGGATATGGGGCTGGAGGCCGGCTCCTGGCAGATGCGCTGGGTCGACGAAGCCGCGGCGCGCCACGAGGCGGACCGCGGGCTGCTGGAAATGGCGCTGGGCGTGCTGGCCATGGGCCTGGGCATCCTAACCGCCATCCCCACGGGCGGCGGCAGCCTGGTGGCGGCCGGCGCCGTCGTGGCCGGCCTAGGCGCCGCCGGCATCTCGACCTACCTCGCGGCCACCCACATCCAGCAGTACATGCTCGATTCGGCCGCCAGCGGCACCGACTTCGACAAGGCCCGCGCGATCTCGGATGCCGACCCGTCGCTGTTCTGGCTGGCGGTCGACATCGTCGGCGCCGTCCTCGACATCCATGGGGCGGCCGCGGTCTTCCGCGCCTCGCGCGCGGCGGTCGCGGCACGGCGCGCCGCAGTGACAGCGGAGGAGATTGCCGGCGCCGAACGTTCGCTGGACGATGCGCTGCGCGATCTCGACCCGGCGACGCGCGAGCGCATCCACGCGCGCCTGGCGCGCGAAGCCGGCACCGAAGGCCACGTCGCCGAAGTCGCGATGCGCGAATGGGAAGCCTCGCTCAACACCGAGAGCCACGCGTTCATGGTGGACCACCCCGAGGCCCGCCTGCGCTACGCCGAGATGCCGCCGCGCGTGCGCGAGGCGCTGACCTTCTGCGCCAGCCTGTGCGTGGTGCCGAGCGCCACCGCCTCGCAGTCGCAGCGGCTGCAGGCACTGCTGGCGCGCTGGGGCGAAGGCGACATGACGCGGCTGCAGCAGTTCCTGCACGCGAATGCGGACAACCTCGACGCCGCGCTGGTGCGGCTGGAAAGCGACGCGGCCGACTGGGCCGGCGTGCAGCACGTGATCGCGGAGGAAGCGCACGGTGCCTCGTTCGCGCCGGCCGACAACCCGTTCGCCAACCTGAGCGACGCCGAGATCGACGCCGCGCTCGACGACATGTTCTCGCCCGCGCTGGCGGGCGGCTCGCGCCCGACCATCGAGGGTCACCGCATCCCGCTGCGCGCGCGCCGCCGCCTCGACATCCAGCACCTGCCTCGGCTCGCCGGCGAGACCGCCCGCGATGCGCTGCGCCGGGTGCGCAGCGTGCTGGGCGTGCGGCTGGACGAGATCGAGTCGGTGCGGCGCTGCTGGGAGCGGGCGCGAGCGCAGGTGCTGTCGCGGCAAACGCTCACCGCCGACAACTACGCCGACCTGTACGACCGCACGCGGCGGCTGTTCTGGCAGGAGGTGCGCAACGACGCCGAGGCCACCGCGCGCTTCAATGCCGCCGGCTTCGACCTGCCGCCCGGCGACACCACCGCGCCGATGCTGCGCACTTCGGCCGACGTGTCCGCAACCGAGATCCGCATCAGCCTGGACCACATCGCGGAGAAGGCGATCGGCGACAACTGGCGGCTGGCTCTGGACGCCGACAACCTGCGCATGGAGTTCGCCATGCCCAATACCTATCGCGAGATCATCCAGGCAAGGCATCCCGAGCTGCGGTGATCGCGTGTGGCCGGCTGCGATCTGGAACGCAGCCGACGCAGAAGAAATGACCTTCCTCATGAGTGGCGTCGCAAATTCCATGAGGCATCGTGGAACGCGGTGGCCGCGCCGGAGCACACGCCGCCAGTCGCGATGCACCTCAGTGGCCATAGCGAGCCAGACCGACCCCTTTGCTCGCTCAATGATCTCTCCGTGTGATTGGCCCGGCTCGTGCTGCAAGCGTGGATTGCTGAGGCCTAAACGCGATGGCGACCGCGTCCCGGTCTTCATCCCTCGCTACGCCGCTTTACCGCCAGGAACCTTCAAAGCTTCACTCGACGAAAGCCGAGCCGCTCGAGGAACTCATGCGCGTCATTGTTCCGAAAGTTCCGGGGGGTCAATGAGCCCGCGCGAGGAGCGAGGTGCGCGTAGGCGGCAGCGAGCAGCGGGCGCGCCTCGTAATTGCCACGTCTTCCGGGATAAGACATCCGTAGGTTTCGAGCCGGATGAAAAGGGCCGTACATGGTACGGAATTCGTCCACTCCCACGTGGTCACATTGCGCCATCGCGGCGACGAGGTTCGGTAAAGTCACGGCATGCCAAGGCATAGCTTTCCTCCTGAACTCGCTGATGATAAGGAGCACCGAGGCAGCCCTGTATCGATCGACTCGGCCTTTCATTGGTCGTCTAACGCAATTTGCGTCCGCACCAGAATACCTCCACCCCCGCATCTGCGGAATAAGGTCGTGGTGCCCCTCTGTCGCAACTCCGCGCCAGATCACGCTTTTTCAGCCGAACGGCGCATATTCAGGTCCACCATTTCCAGACCTGAACCCCCGCAACTTCGATCCAGCGCGTCGTCCAGACCAGCCGTATTCTTTCCCCCAGCCGCTCCGCGGCCCCTCCCCCAAAAGGAGGAAAATCGCGCCATGCTGCTGTCCGCCGTCCGCACCCGCCTCCGCCATGCCGGAGCGGGCCCCACCCACGAGCGCCGCATCCTGCGGCATTGGGTGCACGCGCTCGGCCAGCACACGGGCAAACGCCCGCCAGAACACCACTTTCCCCTGGAACTTCGCGCCGAACTGCCGGCGATCGAGGAAGAACTTCAGTCCATCGCCCGCCTCCACTCCGCCCACCCCGGCGCCGACGGTTCCGAACGCCTCCTGGTGCGCTTGGCCGACGGCCAAACCGTCGAGAGCGTGCTGCTCCCGCGAGACGGGGTGTGCATCTCGTCGCAGGTAGGATGCGCGGTCGGCTGCGTCTTCTGCATGACGGGGCGCGACGGCCTGCTGCGGCAGGTGGGCAGCGCCGAGATGGTGGCGCAGGTGGCGCTGGCGCGCACCCGCCGCCCGGTAAAGAAGGTGGTGTTCATGGGCATGGGCGAGCCCGCGCACAACCTCGACAACGTGCTGGAAGCCATCGCCTTCCTCGGCACCACGGGCGGCATCGGCCACAAGAACCTGGTGTTCTCCACGGTGGGCGACGCGCGCGTGTTCGAACGCTTGCCGCTCCAGGACGTGAAGCCCGCCCTGGCGCTGTCGCTGCACACGACCAAGCCCGATCTGCGCCGCCAGTTGCTGCCACGCGCGCCGCGGCTCGATCCGCGCGACCTCGTCGAAGCCGGCGAGCACTATGCGCGCAGCACCGGCTATCCCATCCAGTACCAGTGGACGCTGCTCGAAGGCGTCAACGACGGCGACGACGAGATCGAAGGCATCGTGCGCCTGCTGGCGGGCAAGTACGCGGTGCTGAACATGATCCCCTTCAATGCGGTCGACGGCGTCGACTTTCGCCGGCCGGCCTGGGACAAGGCCGCGGCCATCGCGCGCACCCTGCACCGGCGCGGCATTCTCACCAAGCTGCGGCAGTCGGCGGGGCAGGATGTGGACGGCGGCTGCGGGCAGTTGCGGGCACGCGCAGCGGGGCTTTCACCGGCGGATGCCGGCGCGCGCGGCCCCGCGGACGGCGCCGTGCCGATCCGCTGGGCCTAGGCAGGGCTCAGGGCAAAGCGGCGGCCGGTGCGCAGCCGCCTTCGCGCAGCACCCGTTGCGCGGACGCCGGGTACTTCGCCAGCTTGTCGGCCGGCCGCCGCGGGCGGGTGACCAGCTCGCCCCCGCAGTTGGGGCAGGTGCCACGCAGGGTTCCTTCCGCGCAGCTCACGCAGAAGGTGCATTCGAAGGTGCAGATGCGCGCGTCGGGCGACTGCGGCGGCAGGTCGCGGTCGCAGCATTCGCAGTTGGGGCGGAGTTGGAGCATGGTGCCGTGGCCTCCTGGGGTGCGGCCATCCTAAGCCCATCCCGGCGGGAATGCCCACGCGCCAGTCGGGCTGTTGCGGCGCCATCCGCCATCCGCCATCCGCCATCCGCCATCCGCCAGCCACCAGCCACACGGACCGGCAGCCGGCACGCCTTCTCACCCGCGCTTCTCGAGCAGCTTCACCAGCGACCACAGCACGCGGTTGGCGGGGGTGGGCACGCCCAGTGCCTCCCCGCGGCGCACGATCAGGCCGTTGAGGTAGTCGATCTCGGTCGGACGCCCGCGCGCCAGGTCCTGCGCCGTCGACGAGGACTGCGTGGGCATGGTCTCGATCAGCTTGCGCAGCCCGGCGCCCATGTCGCCGGGAACGGCCACGCCTTCGGCCTGCGCCACGGCCAGGCATTCGGCCACCACGTCGGCCATCACCTGCGGCACGCCCTCGCCGGCCGCGACCAGGCCGTAGGGCTTCTGCGCGATCGCCGACAAGGCGTTCAGTGCGCAGTTCATCACCAGCTTGGCCCACAGCGCGCCGCGCACGTCGGCCGACACCTCGGTGGGGATGCCGGCGGCGGCCAGCACGGCGGCGATGCGCGCGCTGCCCGCGGCCGGCTCGATCACCAGCTCGCCGCGGCCATGGTGGCGCACATGGCCGGCGCCGGCCATCTCGGTGGCCACGTAGACCACGGCGGCGGCCACCTGCCGCGGCGGCAGCACGGTGCGCAGGCGCTCGGCATTGTCCACGCCGTTCTGCAGGCACAGCACCAGCGCGTCGGGCCGCAGGAAGGGCTGGATCTGCGCGCCGGCCGACTCGGTGTCCATCGACTTGACGCAGAACAGCACCAGGTCGGCGTCGCGCACGGCCGCAGGGTCGACCACCGCCTCCACCTTCACATGCTCGTCGAAGGTGCGGGTTTCCATGCGCAGCCCCGCGCGCGTCACCGCCTCGGCGTGCTGCGGCCGCGCGATCAGCACCACGCGGTGGCCGGCGCGCGCCAGCATGCCGCCGAAGTAGGAGCCGACGGCGCCGGCGCCCATCACGGCAACGATCATGGGAGAAGTGGGAGAGCTCATGCGGGCATTTTCTCCGCCGCCGGCACCAGGCGGCGGTACAAAAGCAGCTGGGCTGCGAAGCCGGCGACGCCCCAGGTGAGCATCAACAGGGCCATGTTGACCGGGCCGTCGTGCGGCAGCAGCCCGACCACGAAACCGCCCGTGGCGCCGGCCATCTGCTGCATCAGCCCCGCCACCGCCGCGGCCGAGCCGGCCAGCGCCGGCACCAGGCCGACCGTGCCGCTGAGCGTGGGCGGCACCATCAGGCCGTGGCCGATGCCCAGGAACACCAGGGGCAGCGCGAAGAAGAAGGGCGTGTGCAGGCCGGCCAGGCCCAGCGCCAGCAGCAGCACCAGTCCGAACAGCGTGATGCCCTGGCCCACGAACATGATGCGGCGGTCGCCCACGCGGGACGCGAAGCGCGCGGTGAGCGCATTGCCGACGATGTAGGCGCCGGGAATGCACATGATGTAGAAGCCGATGCGCTCGGGCGTCACGCCGTAGCCTTTCAGCACGATGGGCGCGCCGCCGAGGAAGGTGTAGAAGGTGGCGGTGGTGCAGGCCAGGATGGCGACGAAGCACAGGAAGGCCGGCACCCGCACCAGCCGGGCATAGCCGGTGTACAGCGCGCTCCAGCTCGCTTGCGCCGCCCCCGGCTGCGGGGCGCTGCGCGGCAGCCCGCGCCAGGCCAGCACCAGCAGCACCACGGCCAGCGCCGCGAGCAGCACGAAGTTGGCCTGCCAGCCGAAGCGCACGTGCAGGTGGCCGCCGATGATGGTGGACGACGGCGGCACCAGCCCCATGGTCATGCCCACCAGGGCCATCATCCGGGTGCGCGAGGGACCGCTGAAGAAGTCCTGCACCAGCGCCCGGCCCACCACCATGCCCGCGGCAGCGCCCGTGCCCTGGAGGATGCGGGCGGCGGTCAGCACCGCCAGGTCGGTCGCCACGCTGGCCAGCAGCGCGCCGGCCAGCGACAGCACCAGCCCCGCCATCAGCACCGGCTTGCGGCCGACACGGTCGGACAGGGGGCCGTACAGCAGCTGCAACGCGCCGTAGGTGAAGACGTATCCGCTGAACGTGAGCTGCACCGCCGCCTGGCTGGCGCCGAAGGTCTCGGGCCAGTCCTGCATGGACGGCAGGCAGATGGTCATGGCCAGCAGGCCGAAGGCGAACTGCGCCACCAGGTTGGCACGCAGCCACCCGAGGTGCACGGGACGGGAGGCGGGAGAAGAAGGAGATGGGGACTGCACGGGGCCTGAAGCTTACCCGCGTTGCGCCATGTCGGCCGCGCACCGACACGGCTGGGGTCGATGGACTGACGAATTGCCTCGCCGCGTTGAAGCACCCTGGCGGCCGCGCGGCCCATCCGGACGGCGCATCCCCACCCACCACAAGGAGACACCATGTCAGACAGGAAGCCCGGAAACAACGATCCCATCACTGGCCAGCCCGGCGCCCACCCGGTGGGTGTCGGCGCAGGAGCCGCGGCGGGCGCGGCGGCGGGTGCGGCGGTCGGCTCGGTGGCCGGCCCGGTCGGCACCGTCGTCGGCGGGGCGGCGGGTGCCGTCGCCGGCGGCCTGGCCGGCAAGAGCGCGGCCGAACGCATCAACCCGACCGCCGAAGACAGCTACTGGCGCGAGAACTACACCAAGTCGCCCGGCTACAGGCAGGGCTACACCTACGACGACTACGCGCCGGCCTACCGCACCGGCTACACCGGCTGGGAGCGGGCCCGCGCCAGCGGCGAGACCTGGGACCGGGCCGAGCCGTCGCTGCGCAGCGACTACGAGCGCAACCGCGGCAGCTCGCGCCTGGACTGGGAGGAGGCCAAGGGTTCGGTGCGCGATGCCTGGCACCGTGTCGAGCGCGCGATCCCGGGAGATGCGGACAAGGACGGGCGCTGAACACGCGGTCCGTTGGGGCGCTCGCGCGAAGACGCCCTGCCCCATCGGACCACGGCTGTGACCGGCAGGGTGTGCTCGCCAATGCGGGCGCACCATTCGCGTCGCCCTCCAGGCGGTCTCGCTTCGCGCCCCCGCCTTGCCCATAATCGGCCGGCATGAACTACTGGCTGATGAAGTCCGAGCCGGACGAGGTCTCGGTGGACGATGCGCTGGCGGCGCCGAAGTCCACCGTGGCCTGGACCGGCGTGCGCAACTACCAGGCGCGCAATTTCATGCGTGACCAGATGCGCATCGGCGACGGCGTGCTCTTCTACCACTCGAGCTGCCCCGAGCCCGGCGTCGCCGGCATCGGCCGCGTGGCGTCCACGCCCTACCCGGATCCCACCCAGTTCGACCCCAAATCACCCTATTACGACCCCGCGTCCAGGCCGGGAGAACCGCGCTGGATGCTGGTCGACGTGCAGGTGCTGCGCAAGATCCCGCTGCTGTCGCTGGCCGAGATGCGGGAGCGCCCCGAGCTGGCCGACATGCTGGTGCTGAAGAAAGGCAACCGGTTGTCGATCACGCCGGTGGAGCCGCGTCACTGGAAAGCCATCGCCGGCAAGGCCGCATGAAGCATGCCTGACCCCGACGCGCGCTGCGGTGAGGCTTCCATGGCACAGCGCCAGCCGGAACTGCACACCATCGAGCGCGTGTCCACGCCCTGGGTGGAGTACGGCCGACCGGTGACGCTGGAGATGGTCGTGGTCCGGCCGCCGCACGCCGCGCCGCCCTTCCCGACCGTCGTCTTCCATCACGGCTCCACCGGCAGCGGCAGCGACCCGCGCCTGTTCACCCAGACCTGGACCAGCCCTGCCGTGGCCCGCCACTTCACCGCGCGCGGCTGGCAGGTGCTGTTTCCGCAACGGCGCGGCCGCGGCACCTCGGACGGACTTTACGACGAAGGCTTCGATGCGGACCGCTCGCGCTATTCCTGCCGGGCCGAGCGCAGCCTGCCTGGCCTGCAGCGCGCCCTTGCCGACCTCGACGCGGTGACGGCGCACATCTGCGGCCGCCCCGACGTCGATTTGCGCCGCCTGCTGGTCGGAGGGCAGTCGCGCGGCGGCGTCCTCGCGGTGGTCCATGCGGGGCACCGGCCGGAGCTGTTTCGGGGGGTCCTCAACTTCGTGGGCGGGTGGCTGGGCGAGCGCTGCCAGGATGCAGCGCGGGTGAATCCGGCCTTGTTCGGGCGCGGCGCGGCATTTCCCCGGCCCATGTTGTGGCTTTACGGCGATGGGGACCCCTACTATGGGCTGCCCCACAGCCGGGCCAACTTCGCGGCCTTCCAGGCGGCCGGCGGCCAAGGGGCGTTCGAGGCCTTCACCCCGCCCGCGGGAATGAACGGCCACATGGTGCATGCGGCGCCGGCGTTGTGGCAGGGCGCCCTGGACGCGTACCTGGAGCCGATCGGGCGATAGCTCACGTCGGCCTCGCGCGCGCGGGACGGCGAGATCGCCCCACATTGGGGCATCCCTCTGGCACGGTTGATGCTTGTGCCTGGGCATGGACGCCCGGACGCCTGCCGTCGAACTGATCGCCCTGACCAAGCGCTACGCGCAAGGCGCCCCCGCCGTCGACGGCATCGACCTGCGCATCGCCGGCGGCAGCTACTGCTGCCTGCTGGGGCCCTCGGGTTGCGGCAAGAGCACCACCTTGCGCATGATCGCCGGCCACGAGACGGTGACCAGCGGCGACATCCTCGTGGAAAACCGCAACATCACGGCCCTGCCCGCGGCCGAGCGCGGCACGGCGATGATGTTCCAGAGCTTCGCGCTGTTCCCGCACCTCACCGCGCTCGACAACGTCGCCTTCAGCCTCCGGATGAAGGGCGTGCCGAAGGCCGAGCGCCTGCGCCGCGCCCAGGACCTGCTGGAGCGCGTCGCCATGGGCCACCTGGCGCAGCGCAAGCCGGGCGAGCTGTCCGGCGGCCAGCAGCAGCGGGTGGCGCTGGCGCGGGCGCTCATCACGCAGCCGCGCGTCCTGCTGCTGGACGAGCCGCTGTCGGCGCTCGACCCGTTCCTGCGCGTGCAGATGCGCGCCGAGCTGCGGCGCTGGCAGAAGGAGCTGGGCCTGACCTTCATCCACGTCACGCACTCGCAGGAGGAAGCGATGGCGCTGGCCGACACCATGGTGGTGATGAACCACGGCCGCATCGAGCAGGCCGGTTCGCCGCACGCCGTCTACAACGCGCCGGCCAGCGAGTTCGTGGCGCGCTTCATGGGCGGCCACAACGTGATCCGCACGCACGCCGGCAAGGTGGCGGTGCGCAACGACCACATCCAGCTGGGCAGTGGCGGCAGCCCCGCGGCCCTGGAGGGCACGGTCACCGACGTCGAATACCAGGGCACCTACGTGCTGCTGGGCGTGCGCGCCGAGGACGCCGGCGGCCCCACCGAGCTGTCGGTCATGGTGCCCGAGTCCATCTATGCCGGCCAGCCCTACCTGGCCGGCCAGCCGGTGCAACTGTCCTGGCCGCAGGGGCGGGCCCATGCCCTGCCCGCCTGACCGATCCCCCCGTCTTTTCCACGACAAAAAGGAGCTTCCGATGGACTCGAACGACAAGCAGCAGGGCATGCAGCGGCGCGCGCTGCTCAAGGGCACGGCCGGCATCCTGGCCACCGGGCTGGCGCCAGCCATCCACGCCCAGGAGAAGATCACCCTGCGCTACCTGGGCACCGCTGTCAACCAGGACAAGGCCATCGCCGAGAAGTTCAAGGCCGACACCGGCATCACCATCCAGTACGTGGCGGTGACGACCGACGACGTGTCCAAGCGCGCGGTGACCGCGCCCAACAGCTTCGACCTGATCGACACCGAGTACTTTTCGCTCAAGAAGATCGTGCCCACCGGCAACCTCAAGGGCATCGACACCAAGAAGATCAAGCACGCCGACAAGATCACGCCCCTCTTCACGCGCGGCGAGATCGCCGGCAAGGCGGTGGGCGACCAGGGCACGGCGCCCAAGAAGGTGATGTACCTGGAAGGCGAGAAGTCGAAGAAGTTCTCGGCAACCCCGACGCAGTACATGACGCTGATCCCGACGGTCTACAACGCCGATACGCTGGGCATCCGGCCCGACCTGATCAAGCGGCCGGTGTCGTCATGGGCCGAGCTGCTCAACCCGGAGTTCAAGGGCAAGGCCGCCATCCTGAACATCCCCTCCATCGGCATCATGGACGCGGCCATGGTGGTCGAGGCCATGGGCAAGTACAAGTACCCCGACAAGGGGAACATGACCAAGAAGGAGATCGACCTCACCATCGCCACCTTGATCGAGGCCAAGAAGGCCGGCCAGTTCCGCGCCCTGTGGAAGGACTTCAACGAGTCGGTCAACCTGATGTCGTCGGGGGAGGTGGTGATCCAGTCGATGTGGTCGCCGGCGGTGACGGCGGTGCGCACCAAGGGCATCGCCTGCAACTTCCAGCCGCTGAAGGAGGGCTACCGCGCCTGGGCCGCCGGCTTCGGCGTGCCGGCCACGCTGTCGGGCCGCAAGCTCGACGGCGCCTACGAGTTCATCAACTGGTTCCTCGACGGCTGGGCCGGCGCCTACCTCAACCGCCAGGGCTACTACAGCGCGGTGCTGGAAACGGCCAAGGCGAAGATGGAACCGTACGAATGGGCGTACTGGATGGAAGGCAAGCCCGCCACGCAGGACATCAAGAGCCCCAACGGCGAGCTGCTGGCCAAGGCCGGCGCGGTGCGCGACGGCGGCAGCTACGAGCAGCGCATGGGCGGCATCGCCTGCTGGAACGCGATCATGGACGAGAACGAATACATGGTGCGCAAGTGGAATGAGTTCGTTGCTGCGTGAGGACGGGGCTGTCGCGGGGCTGCAGCCGCTCCACGACGGACCCGTGC
>JAEZKX010000223.1 GCA_023436025.1 Pseudomonadota bacterium
AGGTTGCTGAGCGTGTCCAGCGCCTGCCAGGCGGCCTTGTAGCTGACGCCGACGTCGCGCGCGGCCTGCGAAATGGAGCCGACGGCCGCGACGCGGCGCAGGATCTCGATGCGCTTGTCGGCCGGCAGGTGCGCCAGGGCGCCGGCCAGCTGCAGCTTGTTGGGGCGGGGCATGACGCATCCTACCGCTATACTTTTCGCTATCCCTTTTTTGAATAGCGGGGTGCGCATGCGGAAGATCCTGGCGACGCTGGCTTGCTGGCTGGGCGCCGCCATGGCAGCGGGCGCCGCCGAGGTGAGCGTGGCCGTCGCCGCCAACTTCACCGTGCCCATGCAGAAGATCGCCGCGCGCTTCGCGGCCGACACCGGCCACCAAGCCGTGCTGGCCTTCGGCTCCACCGGCCGCTTCCACGCGCAGGTGAAGAACGGCGCGCCCTTCCAGGTGCTGCTGGCCGCCGACGACGAGACGCCCGGCAAGCTGGCCGACGAGCACCTGGCTGTGCGCGGCACCGAGTTCGTCTACGCGGTGGGCCGCCTCGTGCTCTGGAGCACGCGCGCCGGCCCTCCCCTGGATGCCGAGGCCTTGCGGCGGCCGGGCCGCGACGACAGGCTCGCCATCGCCGACCCACGCGTGGCGCCCTATGGCCGCGCGGCCGAGGAGACGCTGGCGCGCCTGGGCGTGCTGGCCGCCTGGCGCCCCCGCCTGGTCACCGGCGAGAGCATCGCGCAAGCGCACCAGTTCGTCGCCAGCGGCAACGTGCCGCTCGGCTTCGTCGCGCTATCGCAGGTGATGGTCGACGGCCGCATCGCGCAGGGCAGTGCCTGGATCGTGCCGCAGGAGCTGCATGCACCCATCCGCCAGCAGGCCATCCTGCTGGCGCGCGGCCGCGACAACCCCGCGGCGCAGGCCCTGCTGCAGTACCTGCGCGGCGACGTGGCGCGCGCCATCATCCGCGCCCACGGCTACATGCCCTGAGCACCATGCCCTGGTTCTCCGCCGACGACCTCCAGGCCATCGGGTTGACGCTGAAGCTGGCGACGGCCACCACCGCCAGCCTGCTGCTGCTGGCCACGCCGCTGGCCTGGTGGCTGGCGCGCACGCCGTCGCGTTGGCGCGCGCCGGTGTCGGCCGTGGCCGCCCTGCCCCTGGTGCTGCCGCCCAGCGTGCTGGGCTTCTACCTGCTGGTGGCGCTGGGCCCGCACGGCTGGGGCGGGCAGCTCACGCAGGCCCTGGGCATCGGCCTGCTGCCTTTCACCTTCGGCGGCCTGCTGGTCGGCTCCATCGTCTACTCGCTGCCGTTCGCGGTGCAGCCCCTGCAGAGCGCCTTCGAGGCCATCGGGCGGCGGCCGCTGGAGGCCGCGGCCACGTTGCGCGCCGGCCCGCTCGACCGCTTCGTGCATGTCGTGCTGCCCATGGCGCGCGGGGGCTTCCTGCAGGCGGCGGTGCTCACCTTCGCCCACACCGTGGGCGAGTTCGGCGTGGTGCTCATGATCGGCGGCAACATCCCGGCCGAGACGCGCGTGGTGTCCACGCAGATCTACGGCCACGTGGAAGCCCTGGACTACGCGCCGGCCCATGCGCTGTCTGCGGCCATGCTCGCCTTCTCCTTCCTGGTGCTGCTGGGCCTGGCCTGGCTCAACCGGCGGGCCACCCGGGTGCTGGGATGAGCCTGGCCATCCGCATCCGGCTCGCGCGCGAGGGCTTCGTTCTCGATGCCGACCTGGACCTGCCCGAAAGCGGCATCACGGCGGTGTTCGGTCCCTCGGGCTCGGGCAAGACGACCCTGCTGCGCTGCGTGGCCGGGCTCGAGCAGCCGGACCAGGCGCGCATCGCCATCGACGGCGCGGTCTGGCACGACAGCGCGCGCGGGCTGTTCGTGCCCACGCACCAGCGGCCGCTGGGCTATGTGTTCCAGGAAGCCAGCCTGTTCGACCATCTCGACGTGCGCGGCAACCTGGCCTTCGGCCGCAGGCGCGCGGGCGCGACGGCGCCGCTCGAACCGCTGCTGGCCCTGCTGGGCATCGAAGGCTTGCTGGACCGCCGGCCGCACCAGCTCTCCGGCGGCGAGCGCCAGCGCGTGGCCATCGCCCGCGCGCTGGCCACCGAACCGCGCGTGCTGCTGCTGGACGAGCCGCTGGCCGCGCTGGACCTCGCGCGCCGCCGCGAGATCCTGCCCTGGCTGGAGCGGCTACGCGACGAGCTGCGCATTCCCATGCTGTACGTCACGCACGCCGGCGACGAAGTGGCGCGCCTGGCCGACCACCTCGTGCTGCTGGAGGCCGGACAGGTGTGCGCCAGCGGGCCGCTGGCACAGACGCTGGCGCGCATCGACCTGCCTGCCATCCCCGGCGAGGAGCCCGGCGCGCTGCTGCATGCGCGGGTGGAGGAGCGCGACGCGCAATGGCACCTGCTGCGCGTGGCCTTCGGCGGCGGCAGCCTCTGGTTGCCCGATGAGGGCCTGGCCATCGGCCAGCCGGTGCGCGTGCGCGTGCTGGCGCGCGACGTCAGCCTGGCGCTGCAAGTGCCCGAGGCGAGCAGCATCCAGAACACCCTGCCCTGCACCGTGCGCGCGGTAGCGGCCGGCGCCCATCCCTCGCAGGCCCTGGTGCAGCTGGAGTGCGGCGGCACGCTGCTGCTGGCGCGCATCACGGCGCGCGCCGCGCACCAGCTGGCGCTGGAGCCCGGTTCGATGGTGCACGCGCAGGTGAAGTCGGCGGCCCTGGTCAGCTAGCAAGGGCGACTTCGGCTAGAGTCGCCGGCCATGGGAGCCAAAGCATGAAACCGCGCGTGATCGACCACTGGCAGGCCGGCCCCGCGCTCGCAGCCACCGTCCTGGCCATTGCACTGCTGTGCTGGGCCACGCTGCCCACCCAGGTGGTGATGGACGCATTGCGCGAATTCGGGCCGGTCGAATCCGCGTCGGTGTTCTTCTACCTGGTCGCCGCAGCCTGGGCCTTCGTCTCCATCCGCCGCCTGCCGCCAGGCACCGGCATCGCGGTGGGCATCGTGATGCTGGCCTGCGCCGCGCGCGAGGCGCAGTGGCACACCGATTTCACCGGCACCAGCATGCTGCGCGTCAGCTTCTACTACGGCCCCGCCTCGCTGCAGGCCAAGGTGGTGTCGCTGCTGGCGCTGCTGCCCTTCCTGTGGGCCATGCTGCACCTGGTGCGCCGCTACGTGCCGAGCCTGCCGCGGCGCTGGCGCCAACTGCAGCCGCGCGCCGTCACCATCCTCACCTTCCTGGTCGTGCTGGTGGTGTCCAAGGCGGTCGACCGCTCGCTGGCGATCCTGGCCGAGGACTTCGGCCTCCGTGGCGCCATGGCCTGGCAGTCCCTGCAGTTGTCCATCGAGGAGCCGCTCGAGCTCGCGCTGCCGCTGCTGGTCATCCTGGCGCTGGCCCAGCCCGGCGCGCCGGACTAAGGGCCTGGGCGGCAGACAGGCGGGCCAGCGAAGAAGGCATTGAGCTGCGCGCCCGGCGCGGCCTCGGCCAGGCCGTCGAAGCGGCCTGCCGCCAGCGCCTGTGCCGCCCGCTGGAACCCGCCCCAGGCGGCGCGCGCCAATGCGCCGCCCACGCTGACGCGCCGCACGCCCAGGGCGGCGATGTCTTCCAGCGTCAGGTCGGTGGGCCCGGCCACCAGCAGGTTCACCGGTTGCGGCGCCACGGCCTGCACCACCGCGGCGATCTCCGCCCGCGTGCGGATGCCGGGCGCATAGAGGCAGTCGGCGCCGGCCTCGGCATAGGCGCGCAGGCGCCGCAGGGTGTCGTCCAGGTCGGGGCGGCCGACGAAGAAATTCTCGGCGCGGCCGACCAGCAGCACCTCGCCGCCCGCGGCGTCGATGGCCGCGCGGGCGGCGCGCAGGCGCTCCACCGCCTCGGGCAGGTCGCGAAGTGGGGCAGCGGGATCGCCGGTGGAATCCTCGATCGACAGGCCGGCGATGCCGGTGGCGACGGCCAGCCCCACGCTCTCGGCGACGGCTTCAGGATCCGTTCCGAAGCCGTCGGCGAAGTCGGCGTTCACCGGCAGGTCGGTGGCATCGACGATGGCGCGCAGGTGCGCCAGCACGGCCTCGCGCGGCAGGCTGTTGTCGGGGCGGCCCTGGCTCCAAGCCAGGCCGGAGCTGGTGGTTGCCAGGGCGGGAAAGCCCAGGCCCTGCAGCCAACGGGCACTGCCCGCATCCCAGGGGTTGGGCAGCAGGAAGCAGCCTTGTTCGTGCAGGCGGCGGAAGGCGGCGCGGCGGGCGGCGATGGGAGCTTCAGAGGGCATGCCGCAAGGTTACGGCTTGCGCCGCGCCGACGCTTCGTCGGCGGACGAAGGGTGCAGGACCGGGGAATCAGGTGGGGCGGAGCCGCCCCAACCTGCAGGGAAACGGCCCGGCGCTCAGGCCTTCACGTCGCGCTTGCGTTCGACGATGCGGCTGACCAGGCCGTAGTTGATGGCTTCCTCGGCCGAGAGCCAGCGGTCGCGCTCGATGTCGGCCAGCACGTTCTCGTAGGGCTGGCCGGTTTCGCGCGCGATGGTGCGGGCCACCCGTTCGCGGGCCTTGATGATCTCCTGCGCATGGATGGCGATGTCGCTGGCCGGGCCGCCGGCGCCGCCGGAGGGCTGGTGAATCAGGAAGCGCGTGTTGGGCGTGCACATGCGGCGCTCCTTGGGCACCGCCAGGTACAGGTGGGTGGCGGCGCTGCCGACCCAGCCGGTGCCGATCATGTTCACCGGCGCGCCGATGAAGCGCACCATGTCGTGGATGGCGTCGCCCGACTCCAGGTGGCCGCCCGGCGAACTCACCAGCATGTCGATGGGCTCGGACGAATCGGCGTCCAGCGCCAGCAGGCGCCGGGTGACGTCGGCGGCCAGCGCATCGGTGATGGTGCCGAACACCAGCACCGTGCGGGCCTTGAAGGTCTTTTCTTCCAGGAACGAGGTGCGCGGCTCGTTCGACGGGGTCTGGGGCGGGTTGCGCTCTTCTTCGGGGGAATGCATGGGATCTCCGGTTCGTGTCCGCGGATTGCGTCAGCCGCAATCATGCACCAGGGTTCAATTCCCCAAGAAGGCAGGCATCAGCCGCGCTGCGCGGTCGAGCAGCAGGTACTCGTCGTCGTCGACGTCGTGGCTCTCCACGTCGAAGTGGCACAGCGTGCCGGCCAGGCGGCCCGCGCGGTCGCGCACGCCCACGCCGACATAGCAGTTGACGATGCCGCTGTAGGGATGGCCTTGCAGGCGCACGTCGGCGCCGGTGCGGTCGGACAGGAACACGCTGTCGCGCAGGACGAACTGGCAGAAGCTGTCCTTCAGCGGCACCACCGCCAGGTCCAGCGGATCGAGGTGCTTGTGCTTGTCGGCGGTGGCCACGTTGTGCAGCGCCGAGCCCACCAGCCGGTACACCGCCGTGAAGCGGTGCGGCACGCGCCGGTTGAGCACCGTCAGCGCGCCCAGCAGGCCCTGGGCCGCCAGCGCCTTCTCGACTTCGGACAGCGCGCCGGCCAGGTGCGGCGGCGGCTCCGGATCGCCCTGGGTGCCGAACAGGCCCTTGTCCACGTCCTGCGCGAACTGGCCCATCCAGGAATTGGGGTCCGGGGTCTCGTAGACGGTGGCGGCACCGCGGCCGACGACGCGCACCTTGTAGCCTTCGCCGGACAGGACGCGGAACTTGCGCAGCTCGAAGCCGGCGGGATCGGCGCCGCCGCGCCGCAGCAGCAGCTGGAACTGCCGCGCTTCCAGGGGGGTGATGTCGGCAGGAATCATGAACCCCAGTGTGCCAGATGGCCGGCCCGCCTTGGGCTCGGAAGCTGTGAATGGATCGATCGCGCCTGCGACGGGGCGAGGAATCCTTTCACGGCTTCTCAACGTTCGGCGATGTAGTGCTGCATGGTGACCGCCTCGCCCTCGCGCACGAACTCGCGCACCCGCGCCTCCAGCTCCTGGTCGGCCAGGGTGGCGCGGGCCCGCTGGTGCAGGTAGTCGGCCCACGAGGCGACGATGAAACGTTCGACGTACCGCGTCGGGTCGCCGAGGTCGCGGTACACCCGCCACAGCGTGGCGCCGTCGCGCCGCCGCGACGTGCGCAGCAGGCTCACCACGTGCAGGAACTCCTGCGCCTCGCCTGGGCGGATGCGGTAGGTCACTTCCACCGACACCGGGCCGTCGTCGGGCAGCAGGGGCTGGTGCTGCTTGATGAAGGTGTCCTCGAACAGGACGGCCGGCGTGACCTCCAGGGCGCCGCCCATGCGCAGCGGGAAGGGGCGCGCCAGCAGGATGCCGGCCACCATGCTCAGCGCCGCCAGGCTCAGGGCGACGGCCAGGCCGGCCACCCCGGACACCGCGCCCCAGAAGGCCGAGCCGAGCGCGAAGGAGCCCAGCGCGCTCATCGTGTGCATGGCCACCGCGCGCGAGCGCACCCAGGGCGGCGCGCTCGATTGCGTGGCCGTGTTGAAGGTGGCCATCACCGCCATCCAGCCGGCGCCGCCCAGCGCCAGCGTGGCGAAGACCACCACCGGCACCCGCACGAAGGCGCAGACCAGCATGGCCAGCGCGAAGATCACGCAGCCGGCGGCGATCAGCCGCTCCAGTCCGAGGCGTGCCCGCAGCTTGCCCAGCACCAGGCCCGCGGCCACGGCGCCGGTGCCCATGCACCCCATGAGGAAGCCGAAGCCGGTGGCGCCCAGTTGCAGTTGCTGGGCGGCCACGGCCGGCAGCAGCGCCCACAGCGCCGAACCCGAGCCGCTGTAGGCCATGGTGCGCAGCAGCTGCGCCAGGATCATGGGCGAGTGGCGCGCATAGCGCAGGCCGGTCACCGTGCCGCTCCACAGCCGCTCGGGCGGCAGCGGCGACTTGGCGTGCGGCGCGGGCGGCCAGCGCCGCACCGCCTGCATCATCACGATGGCGCTGGCGACCGCCAGGCCGAACACCCAGCCGGCCCCGAGCGTGGCGAAGACGAAGCCCGCGATCGACGGGCCGATGGCGCGCGCGCTGTTCCAGGCGATGGACATGGCGGTGATCGCCTGCGGCATGTCGGCGCGCGGCACGGTGTCGGCCACGCTGGTGTTCCAGGCCGGTGACAGCAGCGCCGTGCAGCAGCCCGCGGCGAAGGTGAACACCAGCAGCGTGGCCGGGCCGGCCCAGCCGGCCAGGGCCAGCAGCGTCAGCAGCGCGGTCACGCCGACCTGCACCACCAGCGCCTTCAGGATCAGGCCGCGGCGGTCGCTGGTGTCGGCCAGCACGCCGGCCGGCAGCGCCAGCAGGAACATCGGCAGGAAGACGGCCGTCTGCACCAGCGCCGCCAGGAAGGAGGAGCCGGTCAGCTCCACCATCAGCCAGGAGGCGGCCATGACCTGCATGGCATTGCCCGTGAAGTAGACGGCGCTGCCCGCCCACAGTCCCCGAAAGGCGGGCAGGCGCAGCGGGGACCAGATGGAATGGGAGGCAGAGGTCATCGCGGCAGCAGCGATTATGGGCATGGCTGTCACGAAAACGGGGCGCGATACGTCTGGTGACTAGACTTCCGCGCAACACCATGGACCAGGACCCCGCCACCGCCACCTTCCACGCGGCCCGCCCGCGCCTGTTCGGCATCGCCTATCGCATGCTGGGCATGCGCGCCGACGCCGAGGACGTGCTGCAGGACGCCTGGCTGCGCTGGCGCGAGGCCGACCACGCGGCGCTGCAGTCGGCCGAGGCCTGGCTGGTGACCGTGGTCACGCGCCTGGCCATCGACCGCCTGCGCGCCGCCCGCAGCGAACGTGCCGCCTACGCCGGCACCTGGCTGCCCGAACCCCTGGTCGACGTGGAGGAGCGCACGCCCGAGACGGCGGCCGAACTCGCCAGCGACCTGTCGGTGGCCCTGCTGCACGTGCTGGAGCGGCTGGCGCCGGAGGAACGCGCCGCCTTCCTGCTGCGCCAGGTGTTCGACTACGACTATGGCGAGATCGCCGAGACGCTGGGGCGGCGCGAGCCGGCGGTGCGGCAGATGGTGCACCGCGCCAGCGAGCGCGTGCGCCAGGAGCGGCCGCGCTTCGCGGTGGCGCCGGATGCGCACCGGCGCCTGCTGGAACGCTTTGCCGCCGCCGCGGCC
>JAEZKX010000256.1 GCA_023436025.1 Pseudomonadota bacterium
ACGCCGGCCGTGGCGGCGGGCCTTACCAGCGAGGGCCAGCGTCGCTTCGAGGCGCTCAAGGCCTGGCGCGCCGAGGTGGCGCGCACGCACAACCTGCCGGCCTACGTGATCTTCCACGACGCCACCCTGGCGGCGCTGGCGGCGGCGGCGCCGCGGACGGTGCGCGAGCTGCAGGGCATCAGCGGCATCGGCGCGGCCAAGATGGAGAAATACGGGCCGGCGGTGGTGGAGGTCTTGCGCGCGCTGGATTGAAAAGCGCTCAAGCGTGATCGGCGCACGCCTACAGGCGAACCGCCGCGCCACCCGTATCTTTGCGCCCATGCCATCGGATGCCGTTGCGGTCCGACCCGTGCGCCAGGGGGCGCGCGTGGCCAGGCATGCCCTCCTCGCCCACGACCTTGAAGAACGAAGCGCCATCCCTGTCCCTGCCCCGCTCCGCCGCGACCGCCGACGGACTGGATGCCTTGCTGCAGGACATGGCCGCGCGCTGGCGAAGCGGCTCGATCGCGGGCATCCCGGCCACCCTGCCCGAATGGCTGCTGCGCAAGCTGCGCGCCCGGCTGGAACGCGGCACCAGCGGCGGCGACGGTGTGGCCGACGCGCTGCCGCCGGATGATTCCCCTGCCGCGCAGGTGGCCCCGGTGCTCGATGCCATGCAGTTCGACACCATGGTCACCCTGCAGGACCGCGGACTGCTCGATCGGGCGGCACTGGCGGCCGTGCACGCGATCTTTTCCGAAGCACGGGCCGAACTCGCCAGCCGCACCGGCCCCGATGCCGCCTTGCGCCAGGCGCTGGCCGCGCGCGACCACCAACTCTCGGTGGCCACCCACGAACTGCGCACCCCGATTTCGTCCATCCTGCTGAACCTCCAGATCCTGGAGCGAACTGCCCAGAAGCAGGGCACGCTGGACACCGAGACCGTGATGCGCCTGCTGGCGGTGCCCTCCCGGCAGGTGCGCCGCCTCACCCGCATGGTCGACCTGCTGCTCGACAGTGCGCAGGTCGAGACCGGCCGCCTGGTGCTGGACTTGCAGCCGGTGGACCTGTGCGAGGTGGTCCATGACACCGCCGACCGGCTCGCGGAGCTGGCCCGGGCCGTCGGCTGCGAGCTGAACCTGTCCGACTGCCACCCGGTGCAGGGCCAGTGGGACCGCCTGCGCCTGGAGCAGGTGATGAACAACCTGCTGACCAACGCCATCAAGTACGGCGGCGGCATGGTGCAGGTGCACACGCTGCGCACGGGCGAAGCCTGCGTGGTGGTGCGCGACAACGGCCGCGGCATCGCGCCCGAGGACCAGGAACGCATCTTCCAGCCCTACGAACGTGTCCACGGCGGCGGCGCCGAGGAAGGCGCCGGGCTGGGCTTGTACATCGTGCGCGAGATCGTGCGCGCGCACGGCGGGCGCATCGAGGTCGAAAGCCGGCTCGGCCACGGCGCGGCCTTCCGGGTCTGCCTTCCCCTCATTCCTCCTGGAGCAACGCAAGGTGGCAACAACGCGTAAGGGCCCCGGCGAAGGACAGGCCGGCGACCCGCAGCGGGTCGAAAGCGGCATCCCGCGCCTGGACTTCATCCTCAAGGGCGGCTTCTTCCGGGGCGGCACCTACACCTTGTACGGGCCGCCCGGCGCCGGCAAGACCATCATGGCCAACCAGCTGTGCTTCAACCACATCGCGCTGGGCGGCGGCACCTGCGTCTACCTGACGGTGCTGGCGGAGTCGCACGGCAAGATGCTGCGGCACCTGAGCAGCCTCGACTTCTTCGACGCCGCGGTGGTGGGCACGCACCTGAAGTACATCGCCGGCTACCAGACGCTGCGCAACGAGGGGCTGGAGGGGCTGCTGGCGCTGATCCGCACCACGCTCCTGAAGGAGAAGCCGACGATCTTCGTGATCGACGGGCTCGAATCCATCGAGCAGGCCGCCAGCCAGCGGGTGCAGGCCAAGGAATTCCTCAACCAGCTGCAGGCGTCGACGGCGCTGACCAACACCACCACGCTGCTGTGCGCCGTGGAGCAGTCCGGCGAGGCGCGGCGCGACGAGAACGCGATGGTCGACGGCGTGATCGAACTGTCGGACAAGCTGATCGGCCCGCGCGCGGTGCGCGAGCTGACGGTGCACAAGTTCCGCGGCTGCGGCTACCTGCGCGGGCGCCACGAGGTGGAGATCACCGCCAGCGGCGTGCAGATCCATCCGCGCACCGAGATCCAGTTCGACCAGCCGCCCGAACAGGCGACCGAGGACCGCGAGCGCATGGGATTCGGCATCCCGGAATTCGACCGCATGATGAACGGCGGCCCGCTGTCGGGCTCCACACTCGCCCTGGTGGGCGCGCCGGGCTCGGGCAAGACCACGCTGGGCCTGAGCTTCCTGGTCGAGGGCGCCCGGCGCGGACACAAGGGGATCTATTTCGGCTTCTACGAGCCGCCGCCGCGGCTGATGGAGCGCGCCGAGGCCATGTCCATCCCGCTGCGGCGCTATGTCGAGGACGGCACGATCGAGCTGATCTGGCAGCCGCCGCTGGAGCACTACATGGATTCGCTGGCCGAGTCGTTGCTGGAGAAGGTCCGGCGCGAGCAGCATGCACGGCGCCGGCTGTTCGTCGACGGCGTGCAGGGCTTCGCCGCCGCCGCCGTGTACGGCGACCGCATGCCGCGTTTCCTGTCGGCGCTGACCAACCAGCTGCGCACCTGGGACGTGACCACCGTCATCTCGGAGGAGCTGCCGCTGTTCGGCACCCAGCTGGAGCTGCCCAACCCGGAACTGGCCCACGTGGTGGAGACGGTGGTGATGCTGCGCTACGTCGAGCTCAAGTCGCAGCTGCACCGCCTGGTGTCGGTGATGAAGATGCGCGAAAGCGTGTACGACACCGCCATCCGGGAGTTCGCCATGGGCGCCCGGGGCATCGAGGTCAGCGGATCGTTCGAAAGCGCCGAGGCCATCCTCTCGGGCTTTCCGCACCGGGGAGCAAGGCCGTGAAGACCATCCTGGTGGTCGAGGACGAATACGACCTGCTGCAGACGATCTGCGCGACGCTGGAGATCGGCGGCTACCGTCCGGTGCCGGTGGGCAACGGCAAGGCGGCACTGCAGATGTTCGAGGCGGCCCATCCCGACCTGCTGCTCACCGACGTGATGATGCCCTACATGTCCGGCTACGAGCTGGTCAAGGCGATTCGCCAGCTGCCCGGCGGCGACCTGCCGACGGTGCTCATGAGCGCGATCGACCCAGGCCAACATCCGCAGGACGGCGAGTGGGACTGCGTGCTGCCCAAGCCCTTCAGCCTGGACGAGCTGCTGTCGACCGTGGAAAGCCTGGTGGGCCAGGACCAGGCCTAGGGGCCGGGGCGGCCCCGACGCTCACCGCAGGAAGCCGATCCCGCGCTGCTCGCGCACCTCGGGTTTGATGCGGTGCTCCGCCTCCAGCTGCTCGAGGAATTCCTCGGCGGCGATCGGCGTGGCGAGGATGTCGACCTGCCGCTTCACGGCCGCGAAGTCGCCCGGGCACAGCTGGTCGAGCTGCGCCAGGCGGGCGGCGATGGCCGGGGCCAGCGCCTGGGCATCGCCGGCCAGCGCCTCGGTTACGAACATCCGCTCGCGCTGGGCCGCCGTCAGCGGCTTGAACCGGATCTTGAACGCGAAGCGGCGCAGCGCCGCCTGGTCGATGCGCTCCATCAGGTTGGTGGTGCAGATGAAGATGCCGGCGAAGCGCTCCATGCCCTGCAGCATCTCGTTGACCTCGGTCACCTCGTAGGTGCGCTGGGCGCCGCGGCGGTCCTGCAGGAAACTGTCGGCCTCGTCCAGCAGCAGCACGGCCTTCTCGCTTTCGGCCTCGCGGAACATGGCCGCCATGTTCTGCTCGGTTTCGCCGACGAACTTGCTCATGAGGTCGCTGGCCTGCTTGACCAGAAGCGGCCGGTCGAGGCTGCGCGCGATGTGCTCGGCCAGCGCCGTCTTGCCCGTGCCCGGCGCGCCGTAGAAGCACAGGGTGCCGTGGCCGCGCGCCTTGAGCGCCTCGACGATGCGCGGCACCTCGAAGCGGGACTCGACGTTGAGCATGCCGAGGTCGTAGGTGGTGGGGCTGGGGCGCGCCGATCCCTGCGGCTGGCGCGTGCCCAGCGCCAGGTCGGCGTTGCGCAGCTGGCGCTCGATCAGGCTTTCGGCGCTGGTTTCGCCACCTTGTGCCAGGCCGGCGAAGCGCACCGCGGTGCGGATCTGCGCCGGCGTCAGGCCCTTGCGTTCGGTGAGCTTGGCGACGAACGCCTCGGACACGGACACGCCCTCGAGCGTCTTGCGCACCAGGGTCTCGCGGGCGCCGGGCGGCGGCGACTTCAGCTCCAGGTGGTAGGCGAAGCGGCGCCGGAAGGCCGGGTCGATCTGTTCGATGCGGTTGGTGACCCAGAGGGTGGGCACCGGGTTGGACTCCAGGATCTGGTTGACCCAGGCCTTGCCGCTGACGCTGCCGGAAGGCGGCGCCACCACCTGGTCGGCACGCGCCATGATCTGCGCGGCCTCGCTGGAGATGGGCGGGAACACGTCCTCGACCTCGTCGAAGAGCAGCGCGGCCTGGGCGCTGCCCTTGAGGAACACCTGGGCGATCTGCAGCGAACGGTAGCGGTCGCGGCCGCTGAGGGAGTTGCCGTCGCGGTCGGCGTATTCGACCTCGAACAGCTCCAGGCCCGCGGCCTGCGCGACCACCTTGGCCAGCTCGGTCTTGCCGGTGCCGGGCGGGCCGTACAGCAGCACGTTGACGCCCGGCTCCTTGCGCTCCACCGCGTTGCGCAGCAGCGCGCGCAGCACCTGGGCGTCTTCGGCGACGAAGGCGAAGTCGTCCAGCGCCAGCGTGCTCTTGGCCGAGGGCCGGGTGAACACCGCCATCAGCTCGCTCTGGTCGCGGTATTCGCGCATCAGCACCGGCGGCAGCTTCTCGCTGACCTTCATCAGGTCGGCCAGGTCGGTGATGTTGTGCTCCGAGATGAGGTTCTCGACCAGCCCGATGCGCTCCAGCCGCGAGCCGGCGCGCAGGGCCTCGCCGACGTCGGCCGCGTTGACGCCCGCCACTTCGGCGATGGCGGCATAGGCCTCGGGCGCGTTGTTGACCTTGAACTCCACCAGCAGGCTGCGCAGGTCGCGCTGGTAGCGCGCCAGCGTGCCGTAGAGGAGCAGCGCCCGTTCGGCCTTGTTCAACTGCAGCAGGCTGGCCAGGGCGTCGATGTTCTTCTCGACCAGCGTGGAATGCTTCTTGAGCGCGTGCGTCAGCCACTCGCCGGTGACGGCCAGCACCGACAGCAGGTCCTTGGGCTGGTCCTTGGCGTATTCGTCGAGGTAGAAGAACAGCGTGCCTTCCTCGTAGGGGCCGCGCCAGACGCCGTGGCGGTCGAGGAACTCGCGCGCGGCGAGCCGCTCGTGGCCGCGCCAGAACTCGTTGTCCTTGCAGCGACGGCCCAGGAACTCGCGCAGCCGCTCGAGCGAGGGCGCCGGCCACACCAGGTGGCGCCCGGCCAGGGACAGCAGGCCGTTGAGGTCGCGCCGGACATTGAACTTCGCGCCCTGCTTGGCCGCCAGCGTCAGCACGAAATGCGAGCACATCAGGTCCAGCACCGGGGCCTCGTCGAGGCCGGGTGAAGGCAAGACTTGCACGTCGAGCGAACGCTTGGCCAAACGACCTCCGGAGGGAACGGCTCCTTATAACGCGGACCGATGCTACATGGAAGACACGCCCGCCGGCGCCGGCGGCAGGGACTTTTCGCGCCGGGGCGCGAAATGCCGCATGATCGTGCGCATGATCGGTTTGCCAGAGATCCGCCAGGCCGCCGCCCGCTTGAAGGGACAGGTGCTCGACACGCCCTGCCTCGAGTCGCGCACGCTGTCGGAACTGGCCGGCTGCCAGGTGTTCCTCAAGTTCGAGAACCTGCAGTTCACCGGCTCCTTCAAGGAGCGCGGCGCCTGCAACAAGCTGGTCCAGCTCTCCGACGCGGAGAAGCGCCGCGGCGTGGTGGCGATGAGCGCGGGCAACCACGCCCAGGGGGTGGCCCACCACGCCCAGCGCCTGGACGTGCGCGCCAACATCGTCATGCCACGCTTCACGCCGGGCGTGAAGGTGGAGCGCACCCGCGGTTTCGGCGCCGAGGTGATCCTGCACGGCGACACGCTGGAGGAGGCGCGCGCACACGCCTACGCCCTGGCCGAGCGCGAGGGCTATACCTTCGTCCACCCCTATGACGACCCGGCCATCGTGGCCGGCCAGGGCACCGCCGGCATCGAGATGCTGGAGGCGGTGCCGCAGCTCGACACGCTGGTGGTCGCGGTCGGCGGCGGCGGACTGATCGCCGGCATCGCGGCGGCCGCCAAGGGCCTCAAGCCCTCGCTGCAGGTGATCGGGGTGCAGACCCTGCGCTTTCCCAACATGTACAACGCCGTCAAGGGCCTGGCGCTGCCGCAGGGCGCCTCGACCATCGCCGAGGGCATCGCCGTGGGCAAGCCGGGCCAGTTGACGCAGGCGATGGTGGAGCGCCACGTGGACGACCTGCTGCTGGTGGACGAGGGCGACGTCGAGGGCGCCATCGTGATGCTGCTGGAGATCGAGAAGACGCTGGTGGAGGGCGCCGGCGCGGCGCCGCTGGCCGCCGTGATGAAGCATCCGCAGCGCTTCGCCGGCCGCAAGGTGGGCATGGTCCTCGGCGGCGGCAACATCGACCCGATGTTGCTGGCGGCCATCATCGAGCGCGGCATGGTGCGCGCCGGCCGGCTGGCACGCATCCGGGTGTGCGCGCGCGACGTGCCCGGCTCCCTGGCGCGCATCACCGCCGTGCTGGGCGAGGCCGGGGCCAACATCGACGCGGTGTCCCACCAGCGCGCCTTCACCCTGCTGGCGGCGCAGAACGTCGAGATCGAGGTGGTGATCCAGACCCGGGGGCGCGCGCACATCCAGGCGGTGCTGCAGGCGCTGCGGTCGGCCGGATTCGAGGCGCAGGAGCTATGAACAGGGAAACGCTGGACGGCACGCTTGCCGCGTACTTCGCGCCCTGGGTGCAGGCCCTGGGGCTGCGCACCGACGGCTTCGACGCCGACAGCGTCACCCTGCGGCTGCCGCACAGCGCGCAGCTGGCGCGCGCGGGCGGCATGCTGTGCGGCCAGGCCATGATGGCGGCGGCCGACACGGCCATGGTGCTGGCGCTGGTCAACCAGGCCGGCGCCTTCCGGCCCTGCACCACCGTCCAGCTCAACAGCACCTTCCTGCGCCCGCTGGCCGGGCAGGACGCGTTGGTGCAGGCGCGCATCGTGCGCATGGGCAAGTCGCTGGCCTTCGGCGAGATCGACATCCGCGGCGCCGACGATGGCAAGAGCGCCTGCCGGGCGTCGACCACCTACGCCCTCCTGTAAAATCAGGCCAACCGAGACACCGAGGACCCCATGACCAGCCCGAACGAGCCCGCGCAGCACGGCCAGCACTACGAGCCCGAAGACCCGGTGGAAGCCGTCGTCCCGGCCATTCCGATCGTGCTGCCGCTGGTAGGCGCGGCCCTGATGTTCCTGCTGGCCTTCATCGCGGTCTACCTGGCCTGAGCGCCCACAGTCCGCCTGAACGAAGCCCCCGCCAGGGGGCTTTTTCTTTGGCGGCGACCAGGGACCCCGCCACATAACGTCATGCATCTTTTGCATGGCAAGCGCTTGGCCCAGCAGCATGGGCTCCTAAAATGGCTTCCCCAGCCGACCGGCCGCCTGTGTCCGCCGACTGCCAAAGCCCGCTTTCACAAGGGGCCGCCCGCCAGGCCGGCAGCTCCTTCTGAAAGACCGCTTTCAAACTAGGAGCCTTACCGATGAACTCTCCCGTGATGCAGGGCCTGAACCTCCAGGCGCCTTCGTTCGTCAAGAATGCCCGGCTGATCGCCTGGGTGGCCGACATGGTCGCCCTGTGCAAACCCGACCAGGTCTACTGGTGCGACGGCAGCCAGGAAGAGTACGACCGCCTCTGCCAGCAGCTGGTGGACGCCGGCACCTTCCGCCGCCTCGACCCGGTCAAGCGCCCGGGCTCCTACCTGGCCTGGTCCGACCCGAGCGACGTCGCCCGCGTGGAAGACCGCACCTTCATCTGCTCGCAGACCAAGGAAGAGGCCGGCCCGACCAACAACTGGGTGGCCCCGGCCGAGATGCGCGCCACGCTGCAGCCGCTGTTCGACGGTTGCATGAAGGGCCGCACGATGTATGTCGTGCCCTTCTCCATGGGCCCGCTGGGCTCGCCCATTGCCCACATCGGCATCGAACTGTCCGACAGCCCCTACGTGGCGGTCAACATGCGCATCATGACCCGCATGGGCCGCGCCGTGTACGACGTGCTGGGCGTGGACGGCGAATTCGTGCCCTGCGTGCACACCGTGGGCGCGCCGCTGGAGCCCGGCCAGAAGGACGTGGCCTGGCCCTGCAACAAGACCAAGTACATCGTGCACTACCCCGACACGCGCGAGATCTGGTCGTACGGCTCCGGCTACGGCGGCAATGCCCTGCTGGGCAAGAAGTGCTTCGCGCTGCGCATCGCCTCGCGCATGGGCCGCGACCAGGGCTGGCTGGCCGAGCACATGCTGATCCTGGGCGTGACCAGCCCCGAGGGCAAGAAGTACCACGTCGCGGCGGCCTTCCCGTCGGCCTGCGGCAAGACCAACTTCGCCATGCTGATCCCGCCCAAGGGCTTCGAGGGCTGGAAGGTCACCACCATCGGCGACGACATCGCCTGGATCAAGCCCGGTGCCGACGGCCGCCTCTACGCCATCAATCCGGAAGCCGGCTATTTCGGCGTGGCCCCCGGCACCAACTCGCTGACCAACCCCAACTGCATGGCCAGCCTGGACAAGAACGTCATCTTCACCAACGTCGCGCTGACCGACGATGGCGACGTCTGGTGGGAAGGCATGGGCGAGGCGCCGGCGCACGCCATCGACTGGCAGGGCAAGGACTGGACGCCGCAGATCGCGCGCGAGACCGGCGCCAAGGCTGCGCACCCCAACGCCCGCTTCACCGTGGCGGCCATCAACAACCCGGCGCTGGACGATGCCTGGGACGACCCGGCCGGCGTGCCCATCGACGCCTTCATCTTCGGCGGCCGCCGCTCCACCACGGTGCCGCTGGTGACCGAGGCGCAGGACTGGATCGAAGGCGTCTACATGGCCGCGACCATGGGCTCCGAGACCACCGCCGCGGCCGCCGGCCAGCAGGGCGTGGTGCGGCGCGACCCGTTCGCCATGCTGCCCTTCGCCGGCTACAACATGAGCGACTACTTCCAGCACTGGCTGGACCTGGGCGCCAAGCTGCAGGCTTCCGGCGCGGCGCTGCCGCGCATCTACACGGCCAACTGGTTCCGCAAGGGTCCGGACGGCAAGTTCGTGTGGCCCGGCTACGGCGAGAACATGCGCGTGCTGAAGTGGATCATCGACCGCATCGAAGGCAAGGCCGCCGGCGAGCGCCACGTGTTCGGCATCAGCCCGACCTATGGCGAACTGACCTGGGACGGCCTCGACTTCAGCCCCGCGCAGTTCCAGCAGGTGATCGGCACCGACCGTGCCGCCTGGGAACAGGAACTGCAGCTGCACCAGGAGCTGTTCCAGCAGCTGGAGCAGGGCCTGCCCAAGGAACTGAAGGCGACCAAGGCGAAGATCGAGGAGCGGCTCGAAGCCTGATCCCCTCGCGGGTGGCAGGGGGCGCGCGCAGCGCGCGCCTGCGAACCACCCCGCCGGGTGGATAACCGCCGCGCGGCCCAGCCTGCGCAGACCCCAGCAAAAAGGCCACCCTCGGGTGGCCTTTCTTCAGTTCATCGCGCCGCCTGGCGCCGCTGCCAGTTCTCGCGCCGCTGGCGCTGCTTGCGCTGGGCCAGCCGGTGCGACCACCGGTCCAGCTGGCGCAGCACCGGCTGGGGCAGGCAGCGCAGCAGCTGCGGCACCCAGGCGAGGGCAAAAACGCGGGCGGCCACGGCAGCTCAGGACAGGGCGCGCAGTTCGCGCGGCATGCCGGCTTCGGCCGCCATCGCGCGGCTCAGGTCGGCCATCACGCGGGCGTCGCTGAGCGCGACGTTCCACAGCTTGGTGTCCTCGCGGCGCTGGCGGCGGGCGGCAGTCCAGCCACGGACCGCGGCGCGGGCGCGCGCGGCCAAGGCCATCAGCGGCGCACCGATGGTGGCC
>JAEZKX010000307.1 GCA_023436025.1 Pseudomonadota bacterium
CGGCTGGGCCTTCGAATCCCTGGGCGCCGCCTTCGGCGACCTCGGCGCCGGCCAGCCCGGCATCGGCTGGGGCGGCTGCGTGGTGCTGGCGGCGCTCGCGGTGCTCTCGGGCTTCGGCATCGCGCGCCGCGGCTACTTCAAGGGCGACCTGTTCGTGGCCGCCGCGGTCACCGCCTGCGGCGGCCTGCTGGCCCTGTTCATCCTGTTCCCGGTGCTCAAGGCACTGTCGGCCGCCCTGTACACCGAAGACGGCGCGCTGGCATTGGCTGCGCTGTGGGAGCGCATCGCCAACGAACGCAACTTCGGCCTGGGCTGCCTGGCCGGCGGCGCGCGCTGCGGCGTTGCCTGGAACACCCTGTTCCTCGGCCTGGCCACCGCGGCCAGCACCACGTTGCTGGGCACGCTGATGGCGTTGATGGCCGAACGGTCGGCGCGGCGCCATGGCAAGGCGCTCCACGTGGTGGCGCTGCTGCCCATCATCACGCCGCCCTTCGTGGTGGGCCTCGGGCTGATCCTGCTGTTCGGCCGCGCCGGCGTGGTCAACCAGTTCCTGGAATACGCCTTCGGCATCACGCCCACGCGCTGGTTCTACGGCTGGTTCGGCGTCTGGCTGGCGCAGACCTTCGCCTTCACGCCCATCGCCTTCATGATCATGCGCGCGGTGGTGCAGGGCATCGCGCCCAGCCTGGAGGAAGCCGCGCGCACATTGCATGCGCGGCCCGAGCAGGTCTTCCGCACCGTCACCTTGCCCTTGCTGAAGCCGGGCCTGGCCAACGCCTTCCTGGTGGGCTTCATCGAGAGCATGGCCGACTTCGGCAACCCCATCGTGGTGGGCGGACAGTTCTCGGTGTTGTCCACCGAGATCTTCTTCGCCATCGTCGGCGCGCAGTACGACGCCGGCCGGGCCGCGTCGCTGGCCTGGCTGCTGACGCTGTTCGCGCTGGCGGTGTTCGCGCTGCAGCGCTGGCTGCTCGGGCGACAGAACTTCACCACGGTGTCGGGCAAGGGCGATGCCGGCCTGGCGCTGCCGCTGCCGCCCGGCGTGCGGCGGCTGGTGGGCGCCGTGGCGCTGCCGTGGATGGCGTTCACGCTGCTGGTCTACCTGTTCGCCTTCGCCGGCGGCTTCGTGCAGACCTGGGGCCGCGACTACACGCCCACCCTGGCGCATTTCCGCACCGCCTTCGCGCTGGACTGGGGCGCCTTCGGCATCGTCTGGGCCGGTACCGCCTGGAACTCGTTCTTCACCACGATCAAGCTCGCCGCCATCGCCGCGCCGCTGACCGCCGCGCTTGGCCTGACGATCGCCTGGCTGCTGGCGCGCACCGAGTTCCGCGGCCAGGGCCTGTTCGAGTTCTCGGCGCTGCTGGCCTTCGCCATCCCGGGCACGGTGCTGGGCGTCAGCTACATCCTGGCCTTCAACGTGCCGCCCTTCGAGCTGACCGGCACGGCGCTGATCATCGTGCTGTGCTTCCTGTTTCGCAACCTGCCGGTGGGCGTGCGCGCCGGCACCGCGGCCTTCAAGCAGTTGGACCGGTCGCTGGACGAGGCATCGCTGATGCTGCGCGCCAACAGCGTACAGACCCTGCGCCACGTGGTGCTGCCGCTGCTGAAGCCGGCGCTGGTGGCGGCACTGGTCTACAGCTTCGTGCGCGCCATCACCACGGTCAGCGCCGTCATCTTCCTGGTGACGGCCGAGAACGAACTGGCCACCACCTACATCATCGGCCGCGTCGGCAACGGCGACTACGGCGTGGCGCTGGCGTACTGCACCGTGCTGATCGTGTTGATGGGCGCGGCGACGGCGCTGATCCAGCTGCTGGTGGGCGAGCGCCGCCTGGGCCGGCGCAAGGTCGCCGCCGCGCCCGCCCTGACCCAAGCGAGAGCCTGAATGGACCAACCCGGCATCGAATTGCGCGCCGTCACCAAGCGCTACGGCAGCGACCCGGCGGCGCCGCTGGCCGTCAAGGGCATCGACTTCCAGGTGCCGCGCGGCACGCTCACCACCATCCTCGGCCCCTCCGGCTGCGGCAAGACGACCACCCTGCGCATGATCGCAGGCCTGGAGACGCCCACCTCGGGCCAGGTTCTCATCGCGGGGCGCGACGTCACGACGCTGGGGCCTGCGGAGCGCAACGTCAGCATGATGTTCCAGAGCTATGCCCTGTTCCCGCACATGGACGTGCTGGAGAACGTCAGCTACGGCCTGCGCATGTCGGGCCAGCCGCGCGCCGCGGCGCGCGAGAAGGCGGCCGAGGCGCTGCGCAACGTCGGCCTGGTCGGCTTCGATGCGCGCCTGCCCAGCGAGCTCTCGGGCGGCCAGCAGCAGCGGGTGGCGCTGGCGCGCGCGCTGGTGCTTGAGCCGGCGGTGCTGCTTTTCGACGAGCCCTTGTCGAACCTGGATGCCCGCCTGCGGCGCGAGATGCGCGAGGAGATCCGCGCCCTGCAGCAGCGCCTGCGGCTCACGGTGGCCTACGTCACCCATGACCAGAGCGAGGCGCTCGCCGTCAGCGACCAGATCATCGTGATGGACCACGGTGTCATCGCCCAGGCCGGTACGCCTCAGCAGCTGTACGAGGCGCCGGCCAGTGAGTTCGTGGCGGGCTTCATGGGCGAGGCGATGCTGTTCCCGGCGCGCATCGAGGCCGGCACCGTGGCACTCGGATCGCTGCGCTTCGCTCCTCGCCAGGCCGTGCCCGACGGCCCGGTCAAGGTCGCGGTCCGCCCCGAGGCCTGGCAGGTCGGCGCGGCCGGCGACGGCCTCGCGGCGCGGCTGGCCAAGCGGGCCTACCTGGGCAGCAACTACGAGTACACCTTCGACACCGAACTCGGCCCCATCTTCGTGGTCTCCTCCGACCTCGGCCGCGTGCTGCATCCCGGCAGCGACGTGGGCTTGCGGTTGGGCGACCACGGGGTGTCGGTGGTGCGGGCGGGGTAAAACTTCCGAACAGCCGCACGCAAAAATCGCAAAAGCTACGCAAAAACCGCAAAAGAACAGCCAATCAATTTTTGGAAGTCCTTTTTGCGACTTTTGCGGAACCTTCGCGACTTTTGCGCCCGGCTGTCCGCGCCCGCTTCCTCGCCCCGCGCACGGAAGCACCGGAAGATAATGAAGGCATGAACCAACTGGATGCCCTCAAGCAGTACACGACGGTGGTTGCCGATACGGGTGACTTCCGGCAGCTGGCGCAGTACCAGCCGCAGGACGCGACGACCAATCCTTCGCTGATCCTGAAGGCGGTGCAGAAGGCCGACTACGCGCCCATCCTGAAGGACACGCTCTCCCGCTTCGGCGGCAAGCCCATCGACGAACTGATGGACCGCCTGATCGTTCGCTTCGGCTGCGAGATCCTGCAGGTGATCCCCGGCCGCGTGTCCACCGAGGTCGACGCCCGCCTGAGCTTCGACGAGGATGCCACCTTCACCCGCGGCGAGCGCCTCATCGAGATGTACCAGGCCGAGGGCGTGCCGGTGGATCGCGTGCTGATCAAGGTTGCCTCCACGTGGGAGGGCATCCAGGCCGCCGCGCGCCTGCAGCAGCGCGGCATCAACACCAACCTCACGCTGCTGTTCTCGTTTTGCCAGGCCGTCGCCTGCGGCCAGGCCAAGGTGCAGCTGATCTCGCCCTTCGTCGGCCGCATCTACGACTGGTACAAGAAGAACGCCGGTGCCCAGTGGGACGAGCAGGCCAGCGCCGGTGCCAACGATCCCGGCGTGCAGTCGGTGCGGCAGATCTACCGCTACTACAAGCACTTCGGCATCGCCACCGAGGTGATGGGCGCGAGCTTCCGCAACACCGGGCAGATCCTGGCGCTGGCCGGCTGCGACCTGCTGACGATCAGCCCCGAGCTGCTGGGGCAACTGGCCGCGAGCGACGCGCCGGTGCAGCGCGCGCTCGACCCGGCCCAGGCCAGGGAGACGCCGATCGAGCCCGTGAACTACGAGGAGGCGCAGTTCCGCTGGGCGCTCAACGAGGATGCCATGGCCACCGAGAAGCTCGCCGAAGGCATCCGCGCGTTCGCCGCCGATGCGGTGAAGCTCGAACGGTTGATGCAGGCATGAGCGCCGGGCGCACCCGCTGCGATGCGGCGCCCGCCTGGTCCAGCCTGCGCCAGCATGCGCAGCAGGCCGGCGGCGCGCTCGACCTGCGCGAAGCCTTTGCCCAGGATCCACGCCGCTTCGAGACCTTCAGCCAGGAGGCGCCGCACCTCTTCGCCGACCTGTCCAAGAACCGCATCGACGCCCAGGCCCAGGCCCTGCTGTTCCAGCTGGCGCGCGAGTGCGGGCTGGAGCGCCACCGCGACGCCATGTTCGCCGGCGAGAGGATCAACAACACCGAGGACCGCGCGGTGAAGCACTGGCTGCTGCGAGCGCCGCTGCGCGCCCACGACGCGGACTCGGCCGCGGTGCACGACACCCTGGACGCGATGCTGGGCTTCGCCGAGCAGGTGCGCGCCGACGCGGCGATCACCGACATCGTCAACATCGGCATCGGCGGCTCCGACCTGGGGCCGCAGATGGCGGTGGCGGCGCTGGAGGCCTTCGCCATCGAGGGCAAGCGCTTCCACTTCGTCTCCAACATCGACGGCCACGAGCTGGCGGCGGTGCTGCGGCAGGTGAAGCCGCACAGCACGCTGTTCCTGGTCGCGTCCAAGACCTTCACGACGCTGGAGACCATGACCAACGCGCGCTCGGCCCGGGCCTGGTACGAGCAGCAGGGCGGGCGCGACGTGGCCCGCCACTTCGCCGCGCTCACCACCAACGTCGCGGCCGCGCGCGACTTCGGCATCACCACCACCTTCGGCTTCTGGGACTGGGTGGGCGGCCGCTATTCGCTGTGGTCGGCCATCGGCCTGCCGCTGGCCATCGCCATCGGCGCCCAGGGCTTCCGCGAGCTGCTGGCGGGCGCCCATGCGATGGACGAGCATTTCCGCACCCAGCCGCTCGAATCCAACCTGCCGGTGCGCCTGGGCCTGCTGGACGTCTGGTACCGCAACTTCCTCGGCTTCGGCAGCCGCAGCATCGCGCCCTACCACTGCGCTCTCCGCCGCCTGCCGGCCTACCTGCAGCAGCTGGAGATGGAGAGCAACGGCAAGAGCGTCGACGCGCAGGGCGCGCCGCTGTCCTTCGCCACCTCGCCCGTGCTGTGGGGCGAGCCGGGCACCAACGGCCAGCACGCCTACTTCCAGATGCTGCACCAGGGCACCGAGGCCGTGCCGGTGGAATTCATCGCCGTGCGCAGGCCGGCGCATGCGCTGCCCGGCCACCACGACCTGCTGCTGGCCAACGCGCTGGCCCAGGCGCAGGCGCTGATGCAGGGCCGCCCGGACCCCGGCGGGCACCGCAACTTCAGCGCCAACCGGCCCAGCACCTTCCTGCTGATGGAGGCGTTGACGCCGTCCAGCCTGGGGGCGCTGCTGGCCTTGTACGAGCACCGCGTCTTCACCAGCGGCAGCGTGTGGGGCATCGACAGCTTCGACCAGTGGGGCGTGGAGCTGGGCAAGGTGCTGGCCCAGGACCTGACGCCGCGGCTGGCCAGCGGCGACGCGGCCGGGCTCGACGCCTCCACTGCGGGCCTGCTGCGCCGCCTGCGCGGCTAGCGCCACGGCTTGTCGCAGGAAAGGCGCGCCGCGGCGCGGCGCGCCGTATCATCGAGGCACGATAGCCCAGGGGAGAGGACATGCCGTTCGGTGAGGCCGTCAAGGCCTGCCTGCACAAGTACGCCACCGTCAGCGGCCGCGCCGGGCGGCCGGAGTTCTGGTGGTTCATGCTGTTCGTCTTCCTGGTGCTGCTCGCGACCCACCTGGTCCACGAGTGGCTGGGCAAGCTCGCGTTCGCCGCGCTGGTCGTCCCGTCGCTGGCCGCGGCCGCGCGCCGGCTGCACGACATCGGCAAGAGCGCCTGGTTCCTGCTGCTGGCCTTCGTCCCGGTGATCGGCAACCTGCTGCTGCTCTATTGGTACCTGCAGCCGAGCGACGCGGCCAACCAGTTCGGCAGCCGGCCGGCACCGCCGCAGGTGCCGACCTTCCTGCCCGGACCCGGACCGGGTCCCTAGGTGCCCAGGCGGCAGAGATAACGGGCCTGCACCGGCCCGTTTTTCTGCCCCCAGGCTCTTGGCCTTCAGGCGTGCTGGCGGTGCGCCGCCACGCGCTGCAGCAGCGTGAACAGCCTGTCGCGCTCGGCGGCGCTGAAGTTGGCCAGCAGGTCGGCCTCCATCACCTCGGCGATCTTCCAGGCCTTGCGCAGCAGCGTGCGGCCAGCCGGCGTGAGCTGCAGCAACTGGCTGCGGCGGTCCTGCTCGGAGGGCACCCGCGCGATCAGCTCGCGCTTGACGTTGCGCTCCACGATCACGGTGAGATTGGATGAGGCGACGTTGAGCGCCTCGGACAGCTTCTTCTGCGTGACGTCCTCGTTGGTGGACAGCAGGCTGAGGATGGTGAAGTCCACCTGCCGCAGCTTCAGCGGCGTGCCGATGTGCTTCTCGTACAGCGCATACGCCGGAATCGCCGCCTGCGCCAGGTTGTACCCGAGAAGACGCTGCATCAGCGAGTGGTCCAGCCCACCGAACTGGGCGAGCTTCGGGTCGGTCTTCGGCATCCAGGCAGTTTAGCAAGCGGCCCGGGCGGCCCCGCTCGGCCGCTGCGGGTTTCCACCGTGCTGGTGCTTGACCTTGCTTACTACTATGAAACATAGCTATCCCGGGCGCAGTGGGATGGCCTCACGGCGAAAGGAAGGAGACAAGCATGGGCCAGATGTTGAGGATCCGTTCGATATTCGCAGCGGCCGCCACGGCGGCGCTCGTGACGGGCTGCGGCGGTGGCGGCAAGAGCGACGTGCCGCTGGGCGAGGTGCCCGCACCCGCACCCCCGCCGGTTGCGGAGGCCCCGGCGCCCGCGCCGGAGCCGGTGAAGGTCGCCGCGCCGGGCTCGCTGCTGCCGCCGCTGCCGGCCAACAAGACCATCACCGCGGCCGACTGCACCGCCGCCAGGCTGGGGACCGACATTCCCGTGGCGAGCATCGGCGAGCCGGTCGCCGCGGTCACGCTGGCCGCGCCCACCTGGACCGCTGCCACCGGCACCACGCCGGGCTACTGCACCGTCGACGGCGCCATGGCGCCGGTGGATACCGCGGCCACTGCCAGGCCGATCAACTTCCGGGTCGTGCTCCCCGAGAGCTGGAGTTACAGGGCGGCGCAGCAGGGCGGCGCCGGCATGAACGGCTTCATCCCCAACCTGACCGGTGCCGTCGACGGCTTCCCCTCCTTCATCTCGCGCGGCTGGGCGGTCTCCGGCAGCGACTCGGGCCATACCTTCGCAGGCAATGACTGGGCCCTGAACGAAGAGGCCATGAAGAACCTCGGCTACATGCAGATGAAGAAGACGCATGACGCCGCCTGGGTGCTGATCGAGCGCATGTACGGCGAGAAGCCGCGCTTCTCCTACTGGTACGGCGGCTCGCAGGGCGGGCGCGAGGGCCTGATGGTGGCGCAGCGCTATCCCGCCGACTACGACGGCATCATCTCCAACGTGCCGATCGTCAACTTCTCATCGCTGATGCTGGGCCCGGTGCTGCTGCGCATCCAGGAGAAGCCGCTGGCCAACTGGGTGACGCAGGAAAAGCGCAACGCGATCGCCGCCGAAGTCATGCGCCAGTGCGACAAGCTCGACGGCCTCACCGACGGCGTGATCAACAACTACATGGCCTGCTGGAAGATCTTCGACGTGACGCAGGGCGCCGCCGGCCGCGACCCCTGGGCCGCCAAGCGCTGCCCCGGCAACGTCGATCCGGATCCGGCCGACACCAGCGCCGCGGCCTGCCTGACCGCGGACCAGATCGAGACGCTGCAGTTCACGTACAGGCGCTACAACTTCGCGACGCCCCTGGCCCACGGCCTGCAGACCTTCGGCATGTGGCTGCCGGGCACCGACCCGGGCGGCAGCGGCCTGATCGTGCCCACCCGCTACGTCGGCCAGGAGGGCGCCACCGGCGCGGCGACCAAGTACACCCACCTGGGCATCCTGGGGGTCACCGGCTTCCTGTTCCAGGACCTGGACGTCGATCCGCTCACCTACGTCGAAGGCGGCGCCCTCAACGCCCGCCGCGTCGAGATCTCGCAGTGGCTCGACGCCGCCAATCCCGACCTGACGGCCTTCTACCAGCGCGGCGGCAAGATCATCTCGATGATGGCCACCAACGACACGCTGGCCTCGCCGGGCTCGCAACTGGACTACTATGCGTCCGTGCATGCCAAGATGGGCACGCCCTTGACGGACACGTTCGCGCGCTTCTACATCCTGCCCGGCGCGGGCCACGGGATGTCGGGCAACAACCACGGCGTCAACGGCGACGGCCAGGCCATCGCGACGTCGGCCATCCCGTCCACCTTCGACCGCCTCGGCCTGCTGACCGACTGGGTCGAGAACAACCGTGAGCCGCCCAAGACGGCGCTGGTGTTCGGTGGGACGGCCACGCGTCCGCTGTGCTCGTACCCGGCGTATCCCAGGTACGTCGCCGGCCCGACCACCTCGGCCAGCTCGTTCACCTGCGCGACGGACTGACCGTCGGCGGCGAGCTGAAGGCGAACTGCCCGCATCCGCGGGCATTTCGCGCTTTGCGCGAGGAAAATAGAACAAGGAGACAAACGCCATGAGGACTTGGAACGCGCCCACGGCCGACACGGCAGCGGCCCCCCAACAGGCACTGGCCGGCATCATCGACGAGCTTGGCCAGCCGGGCTTTCCCCGCGTGCTGCTGGGGCGGGTCAGCCCGCTGGTGCCGGCGGCCTCGTTCTCCGTCTACCAGATTGGCAGCGGCCGCACGCCTCGCCTGTTCATGTCGGCCACGCACGGCGTGCCCGACTGCACGCACGACTGCTGGCGGGCCTACCTCTCGGGGCCGCACCGCACCGACCGCAGCTTCGCCGCGGCCGCGGCCGAACCCGGCATCCTGCTGTGCCATGTCGACGCCGCCGAGGTGCCGCCCGAGCACCGGGCCCGCGTCTACGAGGCCCACGGCATGGCCGAGCGCATCTCGGCGGTGCGGCGCGAGGCCGACGGCGCCCTGTTCGCGCTCAACCTGTACCGGCACCAGCACCAGCATCCCTTCACCGACACGCAGGTCGCGGCCTTCGAGGCGATGGCGCCCGCGCTGGTGGCGCTGGCGCGCAAGCACGTGGCGCTGACGCCGGACCGGCGCGACGACCGCACGGTGGACCACTGGCGCGGCCGCCTGGCGGCGCTCGATGCCGGCCTCACCGCCCGCGAGATCGACGTCTGCGCCCGGTTGCTGCGCGGCATGACGCAGGAAGGCGTCGCCGCCGACCTGCGCCTGGGCCTGACCACGGTCAAGACCTACCGCAACCGCGCCTTCGCCCGCCTGGGCATCCACTTCCGCAACGAGCTGTTTGCGCTGCTGGCGGCGCAGCCGCCACTGCACTGAACTGAACTGAAACGCCCCGCGCCTCCATGAAAAAAGCCGCTCCGGGGAGCGGCTTTTCGCTAGCTGGCCGAAGCCCTCATCAGGAGTCCGAGCAGACGAAGTTCTCGGCGTCTTCCACGCTGCCCGTGCCCTTGTACTTGGCGAATTGCGGGTAGGCGCACAGCGGGCGGGTGCGGTTCGGGAAGTAGGCGTTGTTCGCCGCCGCCTTGGCCAGGATGCGCTCGGGCGCGATGCCCTTCTCGACCCAGTCGACCATCGCCTGCAGCGAGTCGAAGCTGTCGGTGGCCGGACCGCCGGCGCAGTGGTTCATGCCCGGCACGTAGAAGGCGCGGGCGAACTGCTGGGTGTTGGCCAGGCCGCCGTTGTTCACGACCAGCTGGTCGTAGTAGCGCTGCGACTCGCGGGCCGAGAAGATCGGGTCGGCCATGCCGTGCACGATCATCAGCTTGCCGCCGCTGGCCCGGTAGGCCGCCAGCGTGGTGTCGCGGTAGGTGTCGTACACCTGCGAGAACGGCTCCATGCGCAGCGGATCGGTGTCGAAGTTGAAGCCCAGGATGTCGAAGGTCGGGTCCGGCGGCGTGAAGAACTCGTTGCGCAGCGCGTCGGCCATCAGCGTGACGTAGGCCGAGTTGGGCGTCGCGGTGGTCGACGACCCCAGCGGCCAGGAGCGCCAGCCGGGCGCGCGGATGCCCGCGTCCCAGGGCTGCGGGAAGTACAGCTCGGTGCCGTAGGAGTTGCGCGGGCCGGCGAACACATCCTTCACCGCGCTCACCTGTTCCGCGGTCAGGCAGGTGGCGGTCTTGGCGCCGGTGCACTGCAGCACGACCGGGTCGAAGTTGCAGGCATTGGTGTTGCTCACCATGCCGTCGGCGGCGCCGTCGGTGGCATCGCATGCCTGCAGCACCGCGTCGGCCAGGATGCCGAGGTCGGCGTTCGTGAGCGCCTGCGCCAGGATGGGCCGGCCGCTGCCGTCGGTCGGGGCGGCGGCGGTGAGCTTGGCATGGTTCCACATGGCCGCGACGGTCGCGCCGCTGGACACCCGCATCGCCGGCGCGCCGGCGATGATGCCGTCGAAGTAGTCGGGGAAGCGCTGCGAGAACATCATGCCCTGGCGGCCGCCGCCGGAGCAGCCGGCGAAGTACGCGTACGACGCGGGCTTGCTGTAGCGCGCGGCGATCAGCGTCTTGGCCGCCTGCGCTGCCTTGTCGTGCGCGTTGTAGGCGTGGTCGGTGCGCGCCTGCGGGTCGGAGCCGAAGGAGGCCGCCGTGGGACCCTGGTGGCCAGCGTCGGTGGCGACCACCGCGTAGCCCTGGCCCAGCGGCGAGGGCGTCGCGCCGGAGATGCCGGCGGTGCGCGAGGTGTCGGCCAGTGAACCGTCGTTGCCGCCGCCGCCCAGGTAGAGCATGCGGCCGTTGAAGTTGTCGGGCAGGCTCAGGCGGAAGCCGATGTAGTAGTTGTTGCCGTCGACGCCGACGCGCGGATCCATCTTGCCTTCGACCACGCAGTGCCCGGGCAGCAGGTCGCCGGTGGGCATGTTGCCGACACGGCGCGTGCCGTCGGCGTGGTACACGGTGGTGACGGTGGTGTTGGCTAGCCCCGGGGCGGCGGGCAGGCCCTCGCACCAGGCGCGGGACTGCTCGGCCGTCAGCACGGGCGCTTCGGGCGTCGGTGGTGGCTCCTCGGCGACCGGCGGGGCGGTGAAGTCACCGCTGCTGCCGCCTCCGCCGCAGGCGGCGAGCAGCCCGGCCAGCACGATGGCGCTGGCGCGGAAGGTGAAGGTGGATGGACGCATGCATGTCTCCTGTTGTGGGTAAAGCGCGGCCACTGTAGGACCGGCGGTGGCGCGCGCCTGTCATCCCAGAGGACGACAACCGCGCCACGGCCCGTGGAGCGTGTCCTCCTCTGGGACGACACGCTCGGCGGCGCGCCGCGCTACAGTGCTGCGGCCTGCGCGCGGCTGCGCGCGAGGCGAACACGGGAGACGCATGGCAGCACGAAGAGACGCATCCGTCTGGGATGCAGAGTCCGAGGGATACGAGCTACTCGACGAGACCGTCGGGACGCTGCTCGACCGACAGGCGCAGGCGCTGGGCGACCAGGAGGCCGTGGTCTACCGCTATCCGGAAGACGGGCTGGAGCTGCGCCTGAGCTTCGCGCAGCTGCGCGAGCGCGTCGACGCGGTCGGCCGCGGGCTGCTGGCCCTGGGCGTGGGTGCCGGCGACAAGGTCGCCGTGCTGGCCACCAACATTCCCGAATGGCTGCTGCTGGAACTGGCGGTGCAGCGCATCGGCGCCGTGCTGGTCACGGTCAACACCAATGCGCGTCGGGCCGAGCTCGACTACCTGCTGCGCCAGGCCGAGGTGCACACCCTGTTCACCCTGGCCTCCTACCGCGGCAATGCCTACCTCGAGACGCTGGCGGCGCTGGTGCCTGAACTCGCCGCCGCCGGCACCGACCCGCGCCAGGCGCTGCGCAGCGACGCCTACCCCGCGCTGCGCCACGTGGTGCGGCTGGGCCCGGCGGCCGGCGG
>JAEZKX010000314.1 GCA_023436025.1 Pseudomonadota bacterium
CGGCCGCCGTGCGCAGCGCGCCGGCCGCCTCGGCATCGCGGAAGTCCGGGAAGCCGCGCGCGAGCGCCAGCTGGGTGTCGCCGAACACGTTCCACGCCGTTGCACCCGGCTGCGCCAGCACCTGTACCGCCGCTTCCGAGTAGCCCTGCGTCTCGTCGTGGAAGCGGCGGCCTTCGGCGTTCAGCTGCACGCCGCCCTCCATCATCACCGCCCAGGTCATCAGCGCGCCCTGCGGCACGACCCAGGATCCGTGGCCCTGGTAGCCGCCCAGGTCGGCCAGGGCGGCGCCGAGCGCGCGGCCCCACTGGATGGCGCTGCCGTCGTTGCCGACATGGCCGGCGAAGGTCGCATCGCGCATGTCGGGCAGCAGCTCGCGCACCAGCGCCGGCTGGCCGCCGAAGCCGTTGCAGGCCAGCAGCAAGGTGTCGCAACCCACGTATTCGAGCGTACCGTCGGGACGGCGGCAGCCCACGCCCAGCACGCGGTCCTGCGCATCGACCCACAGCTCGGTGACGTGCGCATCGGCCAGCAGGTCGGCTCCGGCATCCAGCGCCGCCTGCACCAGCGCCGCCACCAGCGCGGCGCCGGTGCGCTGGGGCAGCGTGTGCATGCGGTGCACGTGGTGGCCCGGATAGAGGAAGCCGTCCAGCACCTCGAAGCCCAGGCCGTGGTCGGCCAGCCGGTCGAGCGCGGGTGCGCTGGCCTGCGCATAGGCCTGCACCAGGTGCGCGGCCGCCGTGCCTTTGGCCTTGGCCTGGATATCCCGGGCGAATGCGGCCGGTGTGTCGGTGATGCCCTGGGCCGCCTGCATGCGCGTGCCGGCCGCCGGGATGAAGCCGGATGACAGCGCAGTGGAGCCGCGCGGCTGCGCATCGCGCTCGAGCAGCAGGCAGTCGATGCCGGCGTCGCGCAGGGCGATGGCGGCCGTCAGCCCGCAGGCGCCGGCGCCGACGATGGCTGCGCGCACGTGCACGGACGCCGGCAGTCGCTCGGCGCGGACGATGCGTGCGGCCCCGGCCATCGCCTCAGGCCGTGGGGCGGAACAGGTAGCGGCCCTTGGGCTGGCCGAGGACACCCCGGTCGGCCGCGTAGATCTGCTCGCCGCGCAGGTAGGTGGACTCCACCCGCGCCGACAGCTCCATGCCTTCGAACGGCGTGTAGCCCTGGGTGGAGGGCGAATCGCTGGCGTGGATGGTCCAGGTCTTCGCCGGGTCGACCAGCGCCAGGTCGGCGTCGAAGCCTTCGGCAATGTCGCCCTTGCGGTTGAGGCCGAAGCGCTGCGCCGGCGTCCAGCTGGTGACGCGCGCCATGTGGTCGTAGCCCATGCCGCGCCGCGTGCCTTCGCTCACCAACGCCGGCAGCAGGTACTCGGTTCCGCCGAAGCCGCTCTTGGCCATCCAGATGTTGCCGAAGTAGCTCTTGGCGATCTTGGTCTCGTGGCGGCAGCAGGCGTGGTCGGATACCACCCAGTCCAGCTCGCCCGCCAGCAGGGCCTGCCAGAGGAACTCCACGTCTTCGCGCGGGCGGATCGGCGGATTGACCTTGGCGAGCTCCGCCGCCGGCGAGTTCACGTCCAGCATCAGGTGGCCGATGGTCACCTCGCGCTTGAAGTCGATGTGGGGGAAGGTCTCGGCCATCATCATCGCCGCCTGCACCGCCTTGCGCGAGCTCAGGTGCAGCAGGTTGATGGTGGGCAGCGCGGTCTCGTTGGCGAGGTAGCTGGCGATGAACACGGCCAGTCCCTCCGAGTGCTGCGGCCGCGAAGCGCTGTAGGCCGCCAGCCCCGACAGCGAGGCGTCCTTCTCCACGATCTTGGTGTAGGCCGTCATGATCTCGGCCGTCTCGCAGTGCAGCGACAACGAAAGCTGGTGCGCCTTGTCCGGGAAACGCTCGCGCGCCGCCTGCAGGCCGCGCATGATGAACTCGAAGTGCGCATAGTCGTAGCGCTGGTCCTCGCCGATCATCAGGAACTGGCGCTGCGAGTCGCTGGCGCCGTGCAGGCCGTGCGAGCCGTAGAACATGAAGATCTTGAAGCTGGCCACGCCGTGCTTGTCGATCAGCATGGGGATCTCGTCGATGTGCGTGGCATCCATGGGCGCCAGGTGGAAGCCGTAGTCGACGTGGAAGCGTCCTTCGCTGGCCGCCAGCACTTCGGGAAAGAACTCGGCGTAGGGACCGCCCTTGTTCAGGTAGTACTGGCCGGTGCGGAAGTAGTTGAGGCTGGAGGTCACCCCGCCCATGGCCGCCGCCTTCGACTCGGTGACGGCGTCTTCCGCCAGCGGCGAGTAGATGCCGCTGTGCATGTGGGCGTCGACCACGCCCGGGAAGGCCAGCAGCCCGCGGCCGTCGTGCACCTCCTTCGCCTGGGCCGGGTCGATGCCAGGCGCCACGCGCGCGAAGCGGCCGTCGCGGATGGCGATGTCGCCGTCATGGACCACGTTGCCGTGGGGGCGCACCACGCGCACGTTCTTGATCAGCAGGTCGTAGAGGGGAGCGCTCACGGTGGGGTCCTCGCGGGGAAGCGGCGTTGAAGTTGGGGAAGCAGCCCGCCCGCCTCGACCATGTCGAGCAGGAAGGCCGGGATGGGCTGGATGGCGAGGAGCTCGCCGTCGGCACGGACGATGCGGCCGGCGCGGGCGTCGAAGCCGATCGTCTCGTCCTCGGCGATGCGCTCGCAGTCCGGGCAGGTGAGCAGCAGCAGGCCGAGGTTGAAGGCATTGCGGAAGAACAGGCCGGCGAACGAGGGCGCCACCACCGCGGCCACGCCGAGGTGGCGCAGCACGCCGGCGGCCTGTTCGCGCGAGGAGCCGATGCCGAAGTTGGGTCCGGCCACGATCACGTCGCCCGGCTGCACCTCCTGCGCGAACTCCGGCCGCAGCGATTCCAGGCAGTGCGCGGCCAGTTCGTCCATGCCGTGCTGCATCCACTGGCCCGGGGCCAGGGCGTCGGTGTCGATGTCGGCGCCGAGGCGCCAGACGCGGTGGCCGTTCATGGCAGCAGCTCGCGCGGATCGGCGATGCGGCCGGCCAGGGCCGAGGCCGCCACGGTGTAGGGCGAGGCCAGGTAAACCTGGGTGCTGGGCGGCCCCATGCGGCCCTTGAAGTTGCGCGCCGTACTGGAGATGACGGTCTCGCCGGCGGCGAAGCTGCCGCCGTAGCCGGCGCAGACACCGCAGGCGCTGGGCAGCATCTGCGCGCCGGCGTCGGCCAGGGCCTGGAGCGTGCCTTCGGCCGCGGCGGTGTCACGGTCGGCGTTGCTGGCCGGTGCCACCAGCAGCCGTACGCCGGGCGCCACCTGGCGGCCGCGCAGCACGCGCGCGGCGAAGCGCAGGTCTTCCAGCTTGGCGCCGGTGCAGGCGCCGATGTAGGCCACCTGCACCGGGATGCCCGCGAGGGCGTCCACCGGATGCGCATTGGCGGGGCTGAAGGGCGCCGCCACCTGCGGCGCGAGACGGCAGGCGTCGAAGCGGTGCACCTCGCCCCAGCTGCCGGGGTCGGACTGCCAGGCCGCCGTCTCCACCCCGAATGCGCCGTGCCGCGCCAGCCAGGCGCGCGTGGTGTCGTCGGGCGGCACCAGGCCGACCTGGGCGCCGAGTTCCGCGCTCATGTTGGCCAGCGTCATGCGTTCGTTCATGTCCAGCGCGCGCACGGCTTCGCCGGTGTACTCCACCGCCTGCCAGCCGCCGCCGTTCATGCCGAGGCGGCCGATCGCCGCCAGCATCATGTCCTTGGCCGACACGCCCGGCGCCAGCCGGCCGTCCCACTGCAAGGCGATGGTGCGCGGCACCTGCACCCAGATCTCGCCGGTGGCGAGCACGCCCAGCATCTCGGTGCTGCCGATGCCGAACATGTAGGCGCCGAAGGCGCCGCCGGTGGGCGAATGCGAATCGCCGCCGACGCAGAACAGGCCGGGGCGGATGTGGCCATGCTGCGGCACCACCACATGGCAGATGCCCTGGGAGTCGTAGACATGCGGCAGGTCCTGCCCGCGCGCCCAGTCGCGCGCGATGCGCACGATGCGGCGCGACTCCTCGCTGCGCTCGGGCACGTAGTGGTCCATCACCAGCACCACGCGCGACTTGTCCCAGATGGGCGCGCCCAGCGCCTCCAGCATGGGCTGCAGGCGGCGCGGGCCGGAGGAGTCGTGGAACATCGCCAGGTCGACGCGGCAGGTCACGACCTCGCCGACCTGCACGGCGGGCCGGCCGGACGCGCGGGCGATGAGCTTCTGGGCCAGGCTCTGCACCATGCCTCAGGCCCCCAGGTAGGCCTGGCGCAGGCGGTCGGTGGCCAGCAGCTCCGCAGGCGTGCCGTCGAAGCGGATCTCGCCGTTTTCCATCACGTAGGCGCGTTGCGCGATCTCCAGCGACTGCCCCACGTTCTGCTCCACCAGCAGGATGGCCAGGCCCTGGCCGTGCAGGGTGGCGATGAGGCCGAACAGCTCTTCCACCAGCAGCGGCGACAGTCCGAGCGAGGGTTCGTCCAGGATCAGCAGGCGCGGCTCGCCCATCAGGCCGCGGCCGATGGCCAGCATCTGCTGCTCGCCGCCGCTCATGGTGCCGGCCAGCTGGAGGGTGCGCTCCTTCAGGCGCGGGAAGATGCCGAACACGCGGTCGAGGTTGGCGGCGCGGTTGCCGCGGGCGCGCGCGAACGAGCCCAGCTCCAGGTTCTCGAGAACGCTCAGGTTGGGGAAGATGCGGCGGCCTTCAGGCACGTGGATCAGGCCGAGGCCGACGATGTCGCGGTAGTGCGCGCGCGTGATGTCGGCGCCGTCGAAGTGGATGGTTCCCGCGCGCGCCGGCACCAGGCCGCTGACCGTCTGGTTGAAGGTCGACTTGCCGGCGCCGTTGCTCCCCAGGAGCGCGACGATCTCGCCGGCGCCCACGCGCAGGTCGATGCCGCGCAGCACCTCCACCGGGCCGTAGCCGCTGCGCAGGCCTTCCACCGCCAGCAGGGTCGTCATGCGGCCACCATCCGTCCGAGGCGCTGCGCCGTGCCGTGGCCCAGGTAGGCCTCGATCACGGCGGGGTCGCGCGTGACTTCGGCCGGCGTGCCGGCGGCGATCAGCTGGCCCTGCGCCAGCACCCACACGTGGGCGGCCAGGTGCATGACCGCCTGCATCACGTGCTCGATCATCAGCACCGTGACACCGCCTGCGGCGATGCCGCGCACCACCGGCACCATCTCGGCGATCTCCTGCGGGTTGAGGCCGGCCAGCACCTCGTCCAGCAGCAAAAGGCGCGGCCGCGTCGCCAGGGCGCGTGCCAGTTCCAGCCGCTTGCGGCCGGCCACGGTGAGCTCGCCGGCCGGCTGGTCGAGCAGCGGCGCCAGGCCGACGCGCTGCGCCACATCCTCGGCCTGCGCCAGCGCCTGGGCCCGGCCGGGGCAGTGCAGGTGGGCGCCGACCGCGATGTTCTCGCGCACCGTCTGCGCGGCGAAGGGCTGCACGATCTGGAAGGTGCGTGTCATGCCGCGGCGCGCCACCAGGTGCGGAGGCCGGCCGGTGACGTCCTCGCCGGCGAAGACGACATGGCCGGCATCGGGCCGCAGGAAGCCGGAGATCAGCGCGAACAGCGTGGTCTTGCCCGCGCCGTTGGGGCCGATCAGCGCGCTGAGCTGCCCCTGCGGGAGATCGAGCGAGACATCGCGCACCGCGGCCAGCCCGCCGAAGGAGCGCGACACGCCCCGCACCTGCAGCAGCGCCTCAGCCATGCCGCTTCTCCCCGCGGCGCCACAGCGCGCGCACCGACTGGCCCATGCCCAGCAGGCCGCGGGGCGCGAACATGACGATCACTACCAGCACCGCGCCGTAGATCACCATGTTGATGCCCGGCAGCGCGCCGAACAGGTTGCGGGTGAGGTCGGCCAGCAGGTGCAGGGCGAGGGCGCCCACCACCGGGCCCCACAGCGTGCCCAGGCCGCCGACGATGGCCGCCACCAGCGCCTCCACCGAGGTGTGCGGGCCGTAGGCGATGGCCGGATCGATGTACTGGAACACCTGCACGTAGAAGGCGCCGGCCGCGCCCATCAGCGCGCCGGACAGCGCGATGGCGCCGAGCTTGGTGCGAAAGGGATCGACGCCCACGGCCTGGGCTGCGTCCTCGTTGTCGCGCACGGCCTGCAGCGACGCCCCGAAGCGCGAGTGGCGCAGCCAGGTGGTGAGCAGCAGCGCCACCGTGACCAGGGCCAGCACCAGCCAGACGAAGCCGCGGCGGTCGGCGAACTGCATGTTGGCCGCACTTTCGCGCAGCGGCAGCATGAGTCCGACGCCGGCGCCGGTGAAGGGGACCGACAGCGCGACGATGCGGAACACCTCGGCGAACGCCAGGGTGACCAGCGCGAAGTAGGAACCGCGCAGGCCGTAGCGGAAGGACAGGGCGCCGAAGAACAGGGCGACGAGGGCCGCGCCGGCCATCGCCAGCGGCAGCGCCACCCAGGGATTCATTCCCCATTGCAGCTGCGCGATGGCCTGGAGGTAGGCGCCGGTGCCGAAGAACAGGGCATGGCCGAAGGAGAACTGGCCGCCGAAGCCGCCCAGCAGGTTCCACGATTGCGCCATCAGCGCGCCGTAGAGGGCCATCATCGTGAAGTTCAACATCACGCCGGAGCGGCTGAAGATCGCCAGCAACGCGACCGCGACGAAGAACACGGCGATCTGCAGCAGGTCGCGGCGCGCCGTCATGCCCGGGCCCCGAACAGGCCCTGCGGGCGGAACAGCAGCACCCCGATGAACAGCAGGAAGATGCCTACCTGGCCCAGCGACTCGCCGAGCCAGAGGCCACCCAGCGATTCGACCACGCCCACCAGCAGGCCGCCCACCAGCGCACCGGCGAAGCTGCCCATGCCGCCCAGCACCACGATGGTGAAGGCCACCAGCACGAAGCCATTGCCCACCGTGGGGTTGACGTAGTAGGCCGGCAGCAGGAAGCAGGCGGCCGCCCCCAGGCAGGCCAGGCCGATGCCGAAGCTCATGGCGTAGACATGGTCGACATCGATGCCCACCAGGCGCGCGCCCTGTTTCTCCCGGGCGACGGCGCGGATCGCGCGGCCCAGGTCGGTACGGCGCACGATCCACAGCAGCACGGCCGAAGCCACCAGGGCGCCGGCGAAGGCCACCAGCTTGGGTACGGCGATCATCGCCGGGCCGATGGCCACCGTCGCCAGCGTATACGGCGTCTCGATGGTGCGCGTGTCGGACTTGAAGGCGAGCAGCGCCAGGTTCTCCAGCACGATGGCCAGGCCCAGGGTCACCAGCAGGATGTTCTCGTCCTTGCCGTGGCTGGCGCGGTTGATCAGCAGGCGCTGCGCCGCATAGCCGGCGGCGAACATCAGCGCCACCATCGGCAGCAGCGCCAGGTAGGGGTCGATGCCCCAGAGCTGGCGCAGGAAGTAGACGCCGTACAGCGCCATCATCAGGGCGGCGCCGTGGGCGAAGTTGATGATGTGGAGCACGCCGTAGATCAGGGTGAGGCCCAGCGCCACCAGCGCGTAGACCGCGCCGGTGGTGATGCCGTTGAGCACCGACGGGAAGAGGATGTCGAAATCGAACAAGGCGGCGTGGCTCCGGACGGGCTCAGGCGGCCTTCAGCGGGAACAGGGGGTCGCTCTCGCGGTAGTCGCGCGGGATGATGACCTTGATGTCGTTCTTCAGCACCTGCGTCATGAGTGGTTGCGCGCCCTGGTTCTGGCCGTTGACGAACTTGGTGGGGCCGTAGGGCATGATGTGGTCGGAGAAGGTGCTGCTCTCCAGCGCGGCGATGATGGCGGCGCGGTCGGTGGACCTGGCGCGCTCGATCGCGTCGGCCAGCAGCCGCATCGCGGTGTACGTCATGAACACCTCGTAGCTGTAGAACAGGTTCTTGGCCTCCACCCGCTTCTTCAGGTCCATGCTGCGCCGATCCTTGGGGTTGAACCAGTGGTTGCAGTCGATGATGCCGTTGGCGGCCTCGGGGAACTCCTTGACGAACTTGTAGCTCGAGGCGGCGCCGCCCAGCACCGAGTAGATGGCCTTGGGCGTGACCTTCTGCTGCTGCATGGTGCGCACCAGCAGCGCGTACTCGTTGTAGTAGTTGGCGGGGATGACGATGTCGGGGTTGACCGCCTTCATCCGCAGCACGATGTTGTTGAAGTCGCGCGTCGGGTTGGCGTGCTTGACGACCTCCTTCACCTCGTAGCCGTAGCCGGGCAGCTCGCGCGCCAGCAACTGCGCCGTGCCGGTGCCGAACAGCGACTCCTCGTGGATGATCATCACGCTCTTGGCCGGCTTGCCGGCGGCGGTGTTGAGCACGTGCAGGTTGGCCATCGCGATCTCGGCGGACTTGCGGTAGCCCGGGCCGAAGCGGAAGGTGTTCTTCAGGCCACGCTCGACGATCTGGTCGGCCACGCCGACGTCGACCACGTGCGGCAGGTTGTACTTGGCAGCGGCCTGCGTGGTGGCCAGGCAGATGGCCGAGGCGAAGGCGCCGACCACCGCGCTCACGCCCGCCTCGTTCATCTTCTCGATCTCGGCGGTGCCGGCGGCCGGCGTCGATTGCGCGTCGCCCAGCAGCGCCTCGATCTTCGCGCCGCCCAGCGACTTGATGCCGCCCGCCTTGTTGATGTCCTCGATGGCCATCAGCGCGCCCTCGCGGCATTGCTGGCCGGAATAGGCGAGCGCGCCCGTGACCGGGTGCAGCACGCCGACCTTGACGCTGCGCGGCTGGGCGCCGCCGACCAGCGGGAAGGCGAGGGCGGAGGCGGCGGCGGAAGCCTGGGCGATGAAGCGGCGGCGGTCGCGGGACGGTTGGCTCATGGCAAGTTCTCCTGGCTAGTGGAAGTGCGCGGACAGCTCGCGGCTGACCCAGATCGTGGCGTCGATGTCGCCCACGCGGGACAGCTGCATGTGGTACTCGTAGCGGTCGGGCCGGTAGAGCCCGTGCAGCCATTGCACGGGCCGGCCCTGCTCGTCGTGGATCAGGCGGCGCACCGCCAGCAGCGCCGAGCCCACCGCGACCTGCAGGTGGGCGGCGACCTGGGCGTCGGCCAGGCGCGCCGAGATGGTCTGGCGCGCGCCGCCGACGCGCACGCCCGACTCCTCCAGCAGCATCAGGATGGGCTTCTTCGCCAGCTCCCGCTTGCCGAAGCCGCTGGCCAGCGCCTCGGGCACCCAGGTGGTGATGTGCGACAGCGGCCCTTCGCGCGTGGCGCGCACGCGCACCGCCTTCTGCACCGGCGCGCCGTCGGCCAGGCCGAGCGCACGGGCGACGTCGGGGCTGGCGGCCAGCTGCGTGACCTCCAGCACCTTGACGGTGGTGTTCAGGCTGGTGGAGACGAGGTTTTCCAGCAGGCCGGTCAGCCGCGTGGTGCGGGTGGCGGCGGCGCGCTGGCGCGCCTCGCGCTCACCCTGGCCCAGCGCGCGCGTGCCGCGACCGCGCTCGCGCACGATCAGGCCTTCGCCGGCCAGCTGCTGCAGCGCGCGCCGCACGGTGACGCGCGCCACGCCGAACTGCCGCATCAGCGCCAGTTCGCCCGGCAGCCCCTGGGCGAACTGGCCTTCGTGCAACTGCTCGCGCAACACCAGGTAGATCTGGTGGTACTTGGGCAAGGGCAGGGCATCCGCCATGGCGTCGCATGGTCGAGCGCTTCCAATGTCCTGTCAATGGGACATTCGATGGGACAAATCGGCCAGCGCGCGACCGTGGCCGGCGCGCGCACCGCGCTGGTGACAGCCGCTAGGCCGCGGCGTATCCGCCGTCCACCGGGATTGCCGCGCCCGTGACGAAGTCGCTGGCCGTACTGGCCAGGAACACCGCCACGCCGGCCAGGTCGCGCGGCGTGCCCCACCGGCCGGCGGCCGTGCGCGCCAGCACGCGTTCGTTCAGCCCGGGCACCTGCGCGCGCGCGGCGTCGGTGAGCTCGGTGGCGATCCATCCGGGCAGCACCGCATTGGCCTGGATGTTGTCGCCGGCCCAGGCCAGCGCCAGCGACTTGGTGAACTGCACCACCCCGCCCTTGCTGGCGCAGTAGGCCGGCGCATAGGGCGCGCCGAACAGCGACATGATGGAGGCGATGTTGATCACCTTGCCGCCGCCGGCCGCGCGCATCAGGGGATGCGCCGCGCGGCTGCACAGGAAGTAGCTGGTGAGGTTGACGTCGAGCACGCCCTGCCATTCGGCCAGCGTGAGGTCCTGCGGCGGCTTGCGCACCGTGGTGCCGGCGTTGTTCACCAGGATGTCCAGGCGGCCGTGGCGCGCCGACACCTCCGCGAACAGGGCCGCCACCTCGGCCTCGTCAGCGACGTCGGCGGCGAGGGTTTCGCAGCGGATGCCATCGGCGCGCAACTGCGCGACGGCGGCCTCCGACTTGGCGGCATTGCGGCCCACGATCCATACCGTGGCCCCGGCCTCGCCGAGCCCGCGCGCCATGCCCAGCCCGATGCCGCCGTTGCCGCCGGTGACGAGCGCGATCCTGCCGGTGAGGTCGAACATGGCCTCAAGGATAATGCCGCCATGCGCCAGATCGTCCTCGACACCGAAACCACGGGTCTTTCCGCCGAAGCCGGCGACCGGATCATCGAAATCGGCTGCGTGGAGTTGGTGGCGCGCAAGCTGACCGGCAACAACAAGCACTGGTACCTGAATCCGGAGCGCGACAGCCACGAGGACGCGCTCAAGGTCCACGGCATCAGCAACGAGTTCCTGCGCGACAAGCCCAAGTTCGCCGCCATCGTCGATGAGCTGATGGAGTACGTGGCCGGCGCCGAGATCATCATCCACAACGCCGCCTTCGACATCGGCTTCCTGAACAAGGAACTGGAGTTGCTGGGGCGCCCGGCCTTCACCGGCCAGGTGGCCAAGGTCACCGACACCCTGGCGATGGCCAAGGAGATGTACCCCGGCAAGCGCAACAGCCTCGACGCGCTGTGCGACCGCCTGGGCGTGGACAACTCCGGCCGCACCCTGCACGGCGCGCTGCTGGACGCCGAACTGCTGGCGGACGTCTACATCAACCTCACGCGCGGCCAGGACGCGCTGCTGATCGACGAGGCCGACACCGGCGCGGCCGCTGGCATCGTGACCCGGGTCGACCTGCGCCAGTTCACCCTGCCGGTGCTGCTGGCCAACGACCAGGAGGCCGCGGCGCACGAGGAAGTGCTGAAGCAACTGGACAAGGCCAGTGGCGGCAAGACGCTCTGGCGCCTGGCCGGCCAGCCGCAGTCGCCGGCGGCCTGAAGCCGCACGGTCGCCGCGCGCGAAGCCTCGCCCATCGCGCGTGGGTGCACGGCGCTGGCGTGCATCGACAGCGGCCGGGCGCGGCAGCCAGCTTCCAGGACGCGATGGGCGAACTGGCGCGCGGCGTGAGCGTCTCCTGCCACCGCTCCATGCCCGAAAGCCGCGTGCAGCGCGCCGTACGTGCACGACCTGCAGCCCTGATCGCGCCGCCGCATGGTCACATGGCCCGCAAGGGAGCCCGGCCCGCACCGCGCACCGCGCATCGCGCATCGCGCATCGGGCATCGGGCATCGGGCATCGGGCATCGGGCATCCGCACGATGCGCTTGAAAAACGCGCTTTCAGCTGTGGCATAATCTTGGCTTCGGCGCTGCAAGGCGCGCGAAACGGGTGATTAGCTCAGCGGTAGAGCACTGCCTTCACACGGCAGGGGTCACATGTTCGATCCATGTATCACCCACCAACATCGAGGCCCCGCAAGTTCTGACTTGCGGGGCCTTTTCCGTTGCCAAGGCGCCCGCCTCGAGCGCCGGAAGAATCGGCCGCAACCCGTCCTTCCAGTCCGTCCAGCACCTTCAGCCGCCGCGAGAGCCGCCAGCGGCGATCTGGTCGTAGGCGGTGATCGACCACGCCATCGGCGCGAGCGCCTGGGCGACGCGTGCTGGTTGCCGCACCGTCGCCGCGGTTCAAGCCTCGATGATCACTTTCAGCGCCTCGGTCTGCGCCGCCTTGCCGAAGGTGTCGTAGGCAGCCAGCATGTCCGGCAGCTTGAAGCGGTGCGTGACCAGCTTGGCCGCGTCGATGCGCTTGGACTGCACGGTCTTGAGCAACATCGGAATGGAGAAAGTGTCCACCAGCCCGGTGGTGATCGTGACGTTGTGCGACCAGAGCCGCTGCAGCGCGAGGTCGACCTTGACGCCGTGCACGCCGACGTTGGCGACGGTGCCGCCGGCGGCGACGATGTCCTGGCACAGCGCGAAGGTGACCGGAATGCCCACGGCCTCGATGGCGGTGTCCACGCCACGTCCGCCGGTGAGCGCCATCACCTGTTGCGGGGCATCGCCCTTGGCGCTGTTGACGGTGGCCGTGGCGCCGAAGCGCATGGCGACTTCAAGCCGGTTGTCGTCCAGGTCCACCATGATGATCTCGGCGGGCGAATAGAACTGCGCGGTGAGCAACGCTGCCAGCCCGATCGGACCCGAGCCCACGATGGCCACCGTGGAGCCGGGCTGGACCTTGCCATTGAGCACGCCGCACTCGAAGCCCGTGGGCAGGATGTCGCTGAGCATGACCAGCGCCTCTTCGTCGGAGCCTGGGGGGATCGGGTACAGGCTGGTGTCGGCGTAGGGTATGCGAACGTACTCGGCCTGCGTGCCGTCGATCTTGTTGCCGAGGATCCAGCCGCCGGTAGTGCAATGCGAGTACATGCGTTTGCGGCACGGCGGGCAGCGGCCACACGCGGAGATGCACGAGATCAGGACGTTGTCGCCGGGCTTGAAGGCGGTGACGCCGGTGCCCACGCTGTCGATGATCCCCACCCCTTCGTGACCCAGCACCGTTCCTGGCTTGCAGGTTGGAACGTCGCCTTTGAGGATGTGGAGGTCGGTGCCGCAGATGGTGGTCCTTGTGATGCGGACGATGGCGTCGCCGGCGCCTTGCAAGGCGGGCTTGGGACGGTTCTCGAGTTGCTTCTGGCCGGGGCCTTGGTAGACGAGCGCTAGCATGGGAACTCCTGGAGAGGGAGACTGGGGCGAGTGCGTCCATCATGCGCGCGCGTGGCCTTCGATGCGGTCGATGAGCCAGGTCTTTTTTGCGGCCGCGCAGTGCGTCGCAGCACGTGGGCTCGGCAGCGGTTCATCGACGAGATCGTGCGCACCGTGCCGCGAAACGCCTTGCTCGCCTGACGTGACGCCGCCGGCGAATGGCGCGGGCGACTCCGCAGCCCGGTCGCATCGCGTCGCGCGGCACACCGCGTCCAGCGAGCGCGGCAAGGGGGGCGCAGCCCGACCGCGTGCTAGATTGCTTCGATGAAGCGCCTGTCCATGTATTTCCTCCGTGGCCTGCTCACTGTGCTGCCGCTTGCGCTCACGGTGTATGTCCTCATCCTCTTCCTCGGCTGGGTCGAATCGGTGACCCTGGTGATCTTCGGGCCGTTCTTCGGGGGCTTCTACGTGCCGGGCATGGGCCTGTTGCTGGGCATCGCCATCATCGTCGGCATCGGCGCGCTGCTATCCAAGGAACAGGTGCGGGAGGCCCTGACCTTCATCGAGCTGCCCTTCACCAAGCTGCCGGTGGTCAAGAGCATCTACTCTTCGCTCAAGAGCTTTTCCGACTACTTCTCGCCCAGCGGCAAGTCCGGCGGCCAGCAGGTGGTCATCCTGCGCATGCCCGGCACCGAGCTCGAGATCGTGGGCCTGGTGACGCGCCGCAGTTTTGCCGACCTGCCCGCCGGCTTCCTGCCCGGCGAGCGGGTGGCGGTGTACCTGCCGATGGGTTACATGATCGGGGGCTACACGGTCTTCGTTCCCGCCAGTTGCGTGACGCCCATCGACATGTCCGTCGAGGAAGCGATGCGCTCGTCCTTGATTGCATGGATGGAGCCCACAGCCACGGTGCCGCCGCATCGTGCCGACGTGGGGCCGCCCCAGCATCCCGGCCACTGAGCCGGGGCTGCGCCACCACGCCACGCATCGGCCCTGGCCTGCGAATGCGCACGGCGGGGGGCGGTGGAGCAGGAAGGCTGGGCGCGGCAGCGTGCGAAGGCCCGCAACCCTTGTACTTTCCGGCCCGCTTCAGCTTCGCTTGCGCGGCTTGGCCGCGCTGGCCACACGCCCGCCCGGCGCGTCGGCGATCCGGCCGAGCAACCATCTGAGGGTCGCGCGCACGGTCGCCGGCGCCTTGCCGTCCTGGAGATCGAGCGCGGCGCGGTCGAACGCAGCGGAGACGCAGGCGGTCAGCGCATCGAGGTCCACGCCGGTCACGCCCGCTTCCTCCAGCCCGGCTCGCAAGCTGGCCTCGGCATGCGCCGCGTCCAGCGCCTGCAAGGCTTCGCGCCCGAGAACGGCGGGCCCTTCGATCAGCAGCAAGCGGGTGCGCCCAGGCACCGCCATCGCGTCCAGGTAGGCGTCGCCCCCGGCGAGGAGGGCGCGCTGCGGGTCGTTGCCGTGGTCCGACGATGCTGCCTCGATGTCGGCCGCGACGGCCGCTGCCTCCGCGGCCAGGACAGCGTGGAACAGGTCGCGCTTGTCGGCGAAATGGTGGTACAGGGCGCCGCGCGTCATGCCCGCGGCGGCACACACGGCGGGAGTCGATGTGTCCGCATAGCCCTGCGCGACGAACAGCTCCCGCGCGGCCGTGATCAGTGCGGCCCGGGTCGTGTCACTGCGTTCGGAATTGGATCGCCTTGCTTGCATACATGCAGATTGTATGTAATTATCAAACATGCATACAGCCTGTATGTTTACTTCCGGAGTGTTCCATGCAGATCAGCAGCTACTACCCCGTCCTCATGACCCACGATGTCCAGGCCACCGCCGACTTCTACCGCACCCACTTCGGGTTCGACGCCCTGTTCACCGCCGACTGGTACGTGCACCTGCAGTCCCGCGACGCCGGCGCAGGCGTCAGCCTCGCCGTGCTGGACGCCAGCCACGCCACCATCCCCGAGCGCGGCCGCGGACCCGCGAGCGCTGGCGTGCTGCTGAACTTCGAGGTGGCGGACGTCGACGACGAGTACGCGCGCCTCACCGCCGCGGGGCTGCCCGTCCTCCTGCCCCTGCGGGACGAGGACTTCGGCCAGCGCCACTTCATCGTCCAGGGGCCCGACGGCGTGATGATCGACGTGATCAAGCCGATTCCGCCCAGCGCGGACTTCGCGGCGCAGTACGCCCAGGAGGCGCTGCCGACCCAGGCTCCAGCCTCAGGGCGCGGCACACGGACGTGATGGGGGGGACGTGACGCGCCCCACCGCCGGTACCGACGGCAAGGCAGGGACGGCGGGGCCGCGCGTTGCGAGTCGCTGCGCCAGGGAAGCCCGCACCAAGCCATTACCATCCCCGTCTTGCCGGGCCGGACACGAAGGCCTGGGGCGCAAGGGGCAGGAACGCTCGGGCGCTTCAGGTCGGTCCAGGCCCCTCGTTGCCGGGCCGGCTCTGGCGGCCAGCCGCCGCTGGCCGCCGCGCCGGGCCCTCCCACCTGACAAAGGAAAGCGCATGCAGGACATCCCCCTGGTCGACATCACCGCACTGGCGGCG
>JAEZKX010000350.1 GCA_023436025.1 Pseudomonadota bacterium
GCGTACCCTGGAGGGTGGGCGCACGCGATCCGGCCCTGCGGGCGCCGCGGGCTTGCTGCGGCGCGCTGCAGGGTCTTCGCCGCGGCGCGTAAGATCGGCGGGTCTTCAGGGCGGGGTGCAATTCCCCACCGGCGGTAGGCGGCGCAAGCCGCGAGCCCGCGAGCGCTCCGCGCCCCCGCGCGGAGGTCAGCAGACCCGGTCCAATGCCGGGGCCGACGGTCACAGTCCGGATGAAAGAAGATTCGCGTCCACGCACACGTGGGCGCGATGTGTCCGCGCTCGCCTGTTCCTTGCAGGCAGGCGCGGCGTTCTTGCCGCCTTGAAGCGCCTTTGTTCAACCGACAGGAGCGTTTCATGACCCTCACCGCAGTTCCCGCCCGCGCGACCACCATCGCGTTCAGCCCCATTCCCGACGTCATTGCTGCCGTCGCCGCCGGCCAGCCCGTGCTGGTGCTCGACGACGACGGCCGCGAGAACGAGGCCGACCTGATCGTCGCCGCCGACCGCATCACGCCGGCCACCATGGCCATGCTGATCCGCGAAGGCAGCGGCATCGTCTGCCTGTGCATCCGCCCCGACAAGGCCAGCGCGCTCAAGCTCAAGCCGATGGTGGAGGTGAACCTCTCGCGCTACGCCACCGCCTTCACGCAGTCCATCGAAGCCGCCCATGGCGTGAGCACCGGCGTGTCGGCGGCCGACCGCGTGCAGACCATCCAGTGCGCGCTGCGCAGCACGCTCGAGCACAACGAGATCGTGAGCCCGGGGCACGTCTTCCCCCTGATCGCGCGCGCCGGCGGCGTGCTGGAGCGCCAGGGCCACACCGAAGCGGCGGCCGACCTCGCCGAACTGGCGGGCTGCAGCCCCGCCGGCGTGCTGTGCGAGCTGATGAATCCAGACGGCAGCATGGCGCGCGGCGCGCACATCGCCGACTTCGCCGCCCGCCACGGCCTGCTGTGCACGACGGTCGAGGCCCTGCGCCAGTACCGGCTGGACCTGCGTTTCTCGGGTTGAGCGCGGGGCTTCTGTGAGGGCCGCTGAAGGCGGACAACCGGACGCAAAGGTCGCAAAGGATTCGCAAAAGACGCAAAAGACGCAAAAGAAGCCAGGAAAGTCTATTTCCGATGTCTTTCGCGTCCTCTGCGTAAACTTCGCGTCCTCTGCGTCCGACTGTTGGCTGTTGGCTGTTCGCTGTTGGCCGCTGCGCCCAGGCGCACGCCGAACCCTGCGCGCCGCCTCGGCGCCCTGGCCTGAACCTCAGGCGTCGGTCTGCCGCCGCAGGACCCGCACCAGCTGGTTGCTGGTGTTGCGCAGGCGCTGCGCCAGCAGCTGGGTGAGCTTCACCAGCAGCTTGGCGCCGACCTCGGGTTGCGATTCGATCAGCATCTGCACCGCGCGGCGGTCCATCACGGCGGCTTCGACCTCGCTGAGCGCCCAGCAGCTGGCGTAGCGGGGCTCGCCGTCGAACATCGACATCTCGCCCAGCGTGGCGCCGCTGCGCAGCACGGCCAGCCGTGTGTTGTCACCGCGCTGCTCGCGGTCGGCGTCGTGGGTCAGGCGCTTGCCGACGTCGACCGTGCCCTTGAGCAGCAGCATCATCCAGTCGGTGGCGTCGCCTTCGGCGATCAGCATCTGGCCCGGACTGGCGCGCACGTGCAGCATCAGCAGGCCCAGCGTGTCGGCCTGCGCGGCGGTGAAGTCCTGCAGCAGCTGCGAATCCTGCAGCAGGCCCGGCCAGGCGGACAAGCGCTCGCAGCGGCCCAGGATCTCCAGGCCAGCCGCCTGCATCTGCGCTTCCAGAGTCTGCGGCCGCATGCGTCGTCAGCGGATCTGTTGCAGCCAGGCCGCGATCTCGGCGGCGGCGGCGTCCGTCGCGGCCGTCAGGGCCTGCACGCCGCCGGCCGCGTTGGCGGTTGCCGCCGGGCGCTGCACCGTGAAGCTGCGCTGCGCCACCAGGCGGTCGCCCGCCGGCGTGCTCTCCAGCAGCGTGCAGCGCAGGCGGATCAGGCCACGGCTTTGCGCCTGGCTGTCGAAGAACTGGCTGAACTCCTCCAGCTCCACCCGCAGCATCGGCGGCACGAAGCCGCCGCGCCGCGCCAGCGAACCGGCGGCCGCCGAATCGAGCACCGGGCGCGTCAAGCCCAGGACCTCGCGCAGGCGCTGGCGCACCAGTTGCCCGGGCGGCGCGCTCCAGCGCGCGTAGGCATAGGGCAGCAGCTGGTTCGGATCGGCATAGCCCAGCCGGTAGAACATCGACGAGCCTTCGAGCGACGCGCTCACCTCGACGTCCGGCACCACCAGCGGCGTACTGGTGGACGGCGGCCCGCCTTCCACGGCGGGGCCGGGGCCGAAGTCGTACAGCGTCTCTCGCACGGGCTTGTCGGGAAGTGCGCTGCAGCCAGCCAGCCCGAGGGCCAGCGCGATGGCGCAAAGCAGTGTCTTCATGGCCGGCCCCCCGGTGCGCGGAAGCCCGGCTCGCCCGGCCCTGGCCGCGGTGGACCTTCGCCGTAGATCAGCGCCTGCGGGTTCTCGGCGAAGCCATCCACCGCGCGTCCGAGCGAGCGCACCGAGCGCGTGGCCTGGTCGGCCATGCGGTTGACGCGCGGCAGCGTGGAGCGGCCGAACTGTTCCACCGTGGCCGCCAGCGCATCGGCGCCTTCCCCGAAGCGGTCGATCGGGCCGTCGGTGGCATTGAGGCGCTGCGCCGCCTGCTGCACCGTGCCGGCCGTGCGGCTGAAGTCGTTGGCCGTCTCGCTGACGTCGGCGGCGGCACGCTGCAGGCTCTTCAGGGTGACCGAGAATTCGGCGACCGCCGGGTCCACGCGCTGCACCACCGTGCGGTCCATGCTCTGGGCCAGCTGGCCCACGCTGCCGGCCGCGCCGCCGATCTGGTCGAGCGCGTCCGCCAGGCGCTTCTGGTTGGCGTCGCTCAGCAGGTTGTTGACGCGCGTCGCCACTTCCTCCACGCGGTCGATCAGGACTTCGCCGCGCTCCTCCAGCTTGGCCAAGAAGCCGGGCCGCAGCGGGATGCGCGGGGGCACCTCGTCGTTGGGCACCAGCCGAGGTGCCGGCCGGCCCTCGTCGGCCAGCTGGATGAAGGACAAGCCGGTGACGCCCTGGTAGCTGAGGGTGGCGAAGGTGGCGGTGGTCATGGGCGCTTCGCGGTCGATCTCCATGCGCACCAGCACGTTGCCGGGCTTCTGCGGGTCGAAGCCCACGTGCGACACCTTGCCGACGTCGACGCCGCGGTAGCGCACCGGTGACTGGTCCTGCAGGCCGGTCACCGTCTCGCGGGTGGAGATCTCGTAGATGTCACGCACGCCGGTGTCGCGCGTGAGCCAGGCCGCCAGGCCCAGCACCAGCGCCGTCAGCAGCACCACGAAGATCCCGGCCGCCAGCGCATGGGCTCTGTTTTCCATGGTTGTGGTCCTCGTCAGATTGCAAAGGGGTATTCCCGCAGCAGTTCCATCGCGCGCTGCCCGCGCTCGCCCAGGAAGAAGTCGTGGACGAAGGGATGCTGGAAGGCGATCACGTCGCGCGGGGCCGCGGTGACGATCACGCGCTTGTCGGCCAGCACGGCGATGCGGGTCGACAGCTCGAACAGCGTGTCGAGGTCGTGCGTGACCATCACCACCGTCAGGGCCAGCTCGCGGTGCAGCGAGCGCAGCAGGTTGACGAAGCCGTCGGAGCTGTCGGGGTCCAGGCCCGCGGTCGGCTCGTCCAGCAGCAGCAGGGGCGGGTCCATGATCAGCGCGCGCGCCAGCGCGACCCGCTTGATCATGCCGCCGGACAGCTCCGACGGCCGCTTGTCCGCATCGGCGGGATTCAGGCCCACCATCTGCAGCTTGACCATCGCCGCTTCCTCGATCAGCTTCTTCGGCAGCGTCTTCAGTTCGCGCAGCGGAAAGGCGATGTTCTCCAGCACGCTGAACGCGGAGAACAGTGCGCCATGCTGGAACAGCATGCCCACCCGGCTGGAGGCGCCGCGGTTGCTCAGCGACTCCACCGGCTGCCCCATGACGCGGACCTCGCCGGAGGCCGGGCTTTCCAGCCCGAGGATCTGCCGCAGCAGCACCGTCTTGCCCGAGCCGGAGCCACCCACGATGGACAGCACCTCGCCGCGCTCCACCCGCAGGTCGAGGTCCTGGTGGATCACCACCTTGCGCCCGGGCTTGGAGAACACCGACCACAGCTTGCGCACCTCCACCGGCGGCGCGCCTGGGTCGGGACGGTGCAGCGGGGGTTCCATCAGATCCCCACGTTGGAGAACAGAACCGCGAACAGCGCGTCGACCAGGATCACCACGGTGATGGCCGTCACCACCGAGCGCGTCGTGCCTTCGCCCAGGCTCTGCGTGTTGGGCTCCACCCGCAGGCCGAAATGGCAGCCGATCAGGGCGATGAGGACACCGAACACCACCGACTTGGACATGGCGATCAACAGGTTGTCGATGTCGACGGCCGACGGCAGCGCGTTGAGGAAGAAGATGGGGCTGATGCCCAGCGACATGTCGGCCGCCAGCATGCCGCCGATCAGGCCGGCCACCGTGGTCCAGCCGGCGATCAGGGGCATGGCGATGGCCAGCGCCACGGCGCGCGGCATCACCAGGCGAAAGCTGTGCGAGATGCCCATCACCCGCATCGCATCGAGCTCGTCGGTGACGCGCATGACACCGATCTGCGCGGTGATGGCGGAACCGGAGCGCCCCGCGATCAGGATGGCGCCCAGCATCGGACCCAGCTCGCGCACCAGCGCGATGCCCAGGATGTCGATGATGTAGGCGTCGGCGCCGAACTGGCGCAGCTGCTGCGCCGTCAGGTAGGCAATCACGACGCCGATGAGGCCGCCCACCAGCGCGGTGATCGGCAGCGCGGTGGCGCCGATGCGGTACAGGTGGCCGGACAGGTCCCGCCATGGCGCCTCGTGCGGAGCGCGGATCACCTGCAGGATGTTCAGCAGGAGCATGCCGACCAGCGACAGGAAGCCGCGCAGGTGGCCGATGAAATTCAGCAGCGCCCCACCGAAGGCCAGGTACCGGTGCCACAGGGTGACGGGCGGGCGCGGCTCGCGCGTGCGCGTGAGCGTCGCCACCCGCTCCAGCACCGCGCGCTGCGGCGGCGACAGTTCCAGCCGCTCGGGCCAGCGCTGGCCCCAGTGGTCCCACAGCAGCTGGGCACCGACGTGATCGAGCTGCGCGGCGGGGCGCAGGTCCCAGGCGCGCTGCGCCGCCGGCGCCGGCAGGCGCCCGGCGAGCTCGCGCAGCAGCCGTGGCTGGGCGAACTGGCCGGCCGTCCATTCACCGAGCAGGCGCACCGCCTGTCCCTGGGGGGCGGGCGCCTGTTCGAAGCGAGGAGTGGCGTCGGTCATGACGGTTCGGGGGCCGCCCATCCTAACGGTTGAGGTTCTGGCGCGTTGTAGGAAGGACCCTCCATTGGGGGTTGTGCGGCGGACCCCGGGGACCCCTGCCGTCCCGGTCGCCGGGCGCATTCCGCGCGGCCGGATGGCCGCGGGCGGGCGGCGACGGCGGCGTTAGACTGGCGCCATGAACGCCCCCGACAAGTCCCGCCCCACGCCTGCCCTGGCCTCCATCGAACACTGGATCAACGGCAAGATCGTGCCCGGCCAGAGCGGCCGCCGCGCCGACGTCTTCAACCCCGCCACCGGCAGTGTCAGCGGCCAGGTGGCCCTGGCCAGCGCCGGCGAAGTGGCGCAGGCGGTCGCCGCCGCCCAGGCCGCCTTCCCGGCCTGGGCCGACACGCCGCCGATCCGCCGCGCGCGCATCATGTTCAAGTTCCTCGAGCTGCTGAACAAGCACCGCGACGAACTCGCGCACATGATCACCGCCGAACACGGCAAGGTGTTCACCGACGCCCAGGGCGAAGTCACGCGCGGCATCGACATCGTCGAATTCGCCTGCGGCATCCCGCAGCTGCTCAAGGGCGACTACACCGATCAGGTCTCCACCGGCATCGACAACTGGACGATGCGCCAGCCGCTGGGCGTGGTCGCCGGCATCACGCCGTTCAACTTCCCCGTGATGGTGCCGATGTGGATGTACCCGGTGGCCATCGCCGCGGGCAACACCTTCATCCTCAAGCCCAGCCCGCTGGACCCGACCCCGTCGATCCGCATGGCCGAACTGCTGAAGGAAGCGGGCCTGCCCGACGGCGTGTTCAACGTGGTGCAGGGCGACAAGGACGCCGTCGACGCGCTGCTGGAGCACCCGGACGTCAAGGCGCTGTCCTTCGTCGGCTCCACCCCCATCGCGCAGAAGATCTACGAGACGGGCGCCCGCCACGGCAAGCGCGTGCAGGCCCTGGGCGGCGCCAAGAACCACATGGTGGTCATGCCCGACGCCGACATGGACCAGGCGGTGGACGCGCTGATCGGCTCGGCCTTCGGCTCGGCCGGCGAGCGCTGCATGGCGATCTCGGTGGGCATCCTGGTGGGCGACGCGGCCGACAGGATCATGGACAAGCTCAAGGAGCGCACCGAGCAGCTGAAGATCAAGAACGGCGTGGAGCTCGATGCCGAGATGGGCCCCATCGTCAGCAAGGTGGCGCACGAGCGCATCACCGGCTACATCGGCCACGGCGAAGCCGAAGGCGCCAAGCTGGTGGTCGACGGCCGCAAGTTCCAAGGCGCCAAGGCCGGCGCCGGCTGCGACCAGGGCTTCTGGATCGGCGGCACGCTGTTCGACAACGTCACGCCCGACATGAAGATCTACAAGGAAGAGATCTTCGGGCCGGTGCTGGGCTGCATGCGCGCCAAGGACCTGAAGGAAGCGGTGGACCTGATCAACGCGCACGAGTACGGCAATGGCGTGTCGCTGTTCACGCGCGACGGCAACACCGCGCGAGAGTTCAGCCGCCGCGTGCAGGTGGGCATGGTCGGCGTGAACGTGCCGATCCCGGTGCCCATGGCCTGGCACGGCTTCGGCGGCTGGAAGAAGAGCCTGTTCGGCGACATGCACGCCTATGGCGAGGAAGGCGTGCGCTTCTACACCAAGCAGAAGTCCATCATGCAGCGCTGGCCCGAGTCCATCGGCAAGGGCGCGGAGTTCGTGATGCCCACGGCGAAGTAGCGCGTATCGCAGGGAGCGAACAGCCGGACGCAAAGGTCGCGAAGGTTCCGCAAAAGTCGCAAAGAACAACCAACAAGAAGGTGGGAGTCCTTTCGCGAGTTTTGCGTGGTTTTTGCGACTTCTGCGTCCGGCAGTCCGTCTTCAGCGGCCCCCGGAGGAGACAAGAATGAGCGAGACAACGTTCGATTACGTCATCATCGGCGCCGGCACCGCCGGGTGCCTGCTGGCCAACCGGCTGAGCGCGGACAGCACCAAGCGCGTGCTGCTGATCGAGGCGGGGCGGCGCGACGACTATCACTGGATCCACATCCCGGTCGGCTACCTCCACTGCATCGGCAACGCCCGCACCGACTGGCTCTACTCCACCGAGCCGGATGCCGGCCTCAACGGCCGCACGCTGCGCTATCCGCGCGGCAAGACGCTGGGCGGCTGCTCCAGCATCAACGGCATGATCTACATGCGCGGCCAGTCGCGCGACTACGACGGCTGGGCCCAGCGCCTGCAGGACGCCTCCTGGACCTGGGAGCAGTGCCTGCCCTATTTCAAGAAGCACGAGGACTACTACAAGGGCGCCGACGCCATGCACGGCGCCGGCGGCGAATGGCGCGTGGAGCGCCAGCGCCTGCGCTGGGACGTGCTCGACGCCTTTGCCCAGGCGGCGCAGCAGGCCGGCATCCCGCACAGCGAGGACTTCAACCGCGGCGACAACGAAGGCGTCGGCTACTTCCAGGTGAACCAGAAGAACGGCTGGCGCTGGAACACCGCCAAGGCCTTCCTGCGGCCCACCTGCTACGGGCGCACCAACTTCGAGATGTGGACCAGCGCGCACGTGGCAAAACTGGCGTTCGAGCGCCAGGCCGACGGCACGCAGCGCTGCGTGGGCGCCGATGTCTGGACCGGCCAGGAGATGGTGCGGGCGACGGCCACGCGGGAAGTGCTGCTGTGCGCGGGCAGCATCGGCTCGCCCCAGCTGTTGCAGCTCTCGGGCGTCGGGCCGGCGCAGCTGCTGCGCTCGCACGGCATACCCGTGGTGCACGAACTCCCCGGCGTCGGCGAGAACCTGCAGGACCACCTGCAGATCCGCGCGGTCTACAAGGTGGAGGGCGTGGCCACGCTCAACGTCCTGTCCTCCAGCTGGTGGGGAAAGCTCAAGATCGGGCTCGAGTACGCGATCAAGCGCAGCGGCCCCATGAGCATGGCGCCCTCGCAGCTGGGCGCCTTCACCCGCAGCGCGCCCGACCAGCCGTGGCCCAACATCGAATACCACGTGCAGCCGCTCAGCCTCGATGCCTTCGGCGAACCGCTGCACGGCTTCAACGCCTTCACCGCCAGCGTCTGCAACCTGAACCCCACCAGCCGCGGCTGGGTGCGCATCCGCAGCAACCGGTTCGAGGACGCCCCGGCCATCGCGCCCAACTACCTGTCGACACCGGAAGACCGCCAGGTGGCGGCCGATTCGCTGCGCGTGACGCGCCGCATCGCGGCGCAGCCGGCATTGGCCGGCTTCAAGCCGGTGGAATGGAAGCCCGGCCCCCAGTACCAGAGCGACGAAGACCTGGCGCGGCTGGCCGGTGACATCGCCACCACGATCTTCCATCCGGTGGGCACGACCAGGATGGGCGCCGACGACGATCCCATGGCGGTGCTCGATGCGCGCATGCGCGTGCGCGGCATCGCCGGCCTGCGCGTGGTGGATGCGGGCGCCATGCCCACCATCACCAGCGGCAACACCAATTCGCCGACGCTGATGATGGCGGAGAAGGCCGCGGAGTGGATCGCGCAGGACGCGCGTGCCTAGGGTGCGGCGCGCAGGCGCTGCAGAGCCACTTGTCGGCGCCTGTCCCCAGTGCGTGCTGACCGTGGCATGACCGAGACGACGAGCGGAAAGGTTCACGCGGTGCACCGCCCTCGCCATCCACGATGGTGCCCCGCGCTGGTCGGAACGGGCGGGAAAATCCCGATGCACCGAGGCAGTGCAACCAGTTACATTGCATGCACTCGACTGCGCCCCTCGGTGGGCAGTTAGGACGAGGAACCGAGGAGACAACCCGCAGAATTCGAATACCTGTCGCGGCGCCCAATTGGCGCCGCACCTCTAAAGCGCCGCACCTGCGGCGCTTTTTTATTGCCGGACAATCCCCGCATGGAATTGCTGCTCGTGTCGCTGGCCTCGGTGCTGGCCGGGTTCATCGATGCGATCGTGGGCGGCGGGGGACTGATCATGGTGCCCGCGCTGTTCGCGGTCTTCCCCACCACCCATCCCGCAACCCTGTTCGGCGTCAACAAGAGCGCATCGATCTGGGGCACGGGCATCGCCGCGGCCCGCTTCAGCCGCCGCGTCGAGATGCGCTGGCGCACCCTGCTGCCGGCGGCGGCCGCCGGCTTCGGTGGCGCCTTCGCCGGGGCCTGGGCCGTCACCGTGGTCTCGCCCGATTTCCTGCGCCGCCTGCTGCCTTTCGTTCTCCTGGCCGTGCTGCTCTACACGCTGGCGCGCAAGGACCTGGGCCGCGAGCACGCGCCCCGGCTGCAGGGGCGCAAGGAAGCGCTGGTGGCCTCGGCCATCGGCCTGGTCATCGGCGTGTACGACGGCTTCTTCGGCCCCGGCACCGGCAGCTTCCTCGTCTTTCTGTTCGTGCGCCTGCTGGGCTTCGACTTCCTCCATGCCTCGGCCGCGGCCAAGCTGCTCAACACCGCCACCAACGCGGCCGCGCTGATCCTGTTCGCGGCCAAGGGCCACATCTGGTGGCACTATGCCCTGGCCCTGGCCGTCGCCAACGTGGTGGGCAGCCTGATGGGCACGCAGCTCGCGCTCAAGCATGGCGCTTCCTTCGTGCGCGTGGTCTTCATCCTGGTCGTCACCGCCCTGATCATCAAGACCGGTTACGACGCCTTCCTGCGCCAGGCGGTTCCATAATCGGGCGATGGACGACATCGTTCGCCAGGCCATGGCCAAGTGGCCCAACGTGCCCCACTGCTACGGCTGGCTGGGGCTGGACGAGCGCGGCAACTGGTACATGCGCGACGACCGCACGCAGCAGGCCGGGCCCTTCCCCGCCAGCAAGGGCTCGTTGCTGCGGCACGAGAAGCTGGTGGACTTCATCCACCGCAACTACGACTGCGACGACCAGGGCCAGTGGTTCTTCCAGAACGGCCCGCAGCGCGTCTACGTCGAGCTGCAGGCCACTCCCTGGATCTGGCGCATCGCCCCCGACGGCAGCGTGGCCAGCCACACCGGCCGCGCGGCGCAGGTGAAGGCGTCGGTGCTCGATGAGACGGGGCGCCTCTACCTCGACACCGACCTCGGCTTCGGCCTGGTGCACACCCAGGACATCGAGTTGGCCGCGCAGGCGGTGGAACAGGGGCGCTGGACGCCGCAGGAGCTGCGCGCGGACGCACTGCCGCGCACCTTCGGCTACCGTATGAGTCCGGCGCGCGAGGCGGCTGCGGCGGCCCCGCCCTGAGCCGCGCGGCCATGAAAAAAGCCGGCTGCGGGCCGGCTTTTTCGTTGGGATGGAAACTATTACTTCGACGCGTTGACGATGTACTCGACCGCCGCGCGGATCTCGGCGTCCGGCGCCGGGCTGCCGCCCTTGGGCGGCATGGCGCCCTTGCCCTTGATGGCATGTTCCACCAGCGTGGGCAGTCCTTGCGCCAGGCGCGGCGCCCAGGCGGCCTTGTCGCCGATCTTGGGCGAGCCGGGGAAGGCGGCGGAGGCGCCGTGGCACATCTGGCAGGTCTGGTTGAACACGGCCTGGCCGGCACCAGCGGCGGCGACCGTGGCGGCAGGTGCAGCGGCTGCGGGCGCGGCTGCCGCGGCAGGCGCCGGAG
>JAEZKX010000357.1 GCA_023436025.1 Pseudomonadota bacterium
CCACCAGGCCGCGCACCACCACGAAGAACACCGGCACCAGGAACAGGCCGAGGAAGGTCGACAGCACGGTGCCGCCCAGCACCGCGGTGCCAATGGCGTTGCGGCCGGCGGCGCCGGGGCCGGTGCCCAGCGCCAGCGGCAGCACCCCGAAGCCGAAGGCCAGCGAGGTCATCAGGATGGGCCGCAGGCGCATGCGCACCGCCTGCACCGTGGCCTCGTAGGTGCTCTTGCCCTGCTGCAGCAGCTGCATGGCGAACTCCACGATCAGGATGGCGTTCTTCGACGCCAGCCCCACCGTCGTCAGCAGGCCCACCTGGAAATACACGTCGTTCGACATGCCGCGCAGGCTGGTGGCGAGCAGCGCCCCCACCACCCCCAGCGGCACGGCCAGCATCACCGAGAAGGGCACGCTCCAGCTCTCGTACAGCGCGGCCAGGCACAGGAACACGAACAGGATGGAGACGGCGTACAGCAGCGGCGCCTGCGAGCCCGACTGGCGCTCCTGCAGCGAGGCGCCGGTCCACTCGTAGCCGATGCCCTGGGGCAGCTGGCGGATGATGTCCTCGACCGCGCGCATGGCGTCGCCCGAGCTCACGCCCGGCGCGGCGCTGCCCACGATCTCCAGCGCGGGACTGCCGTTGTAGCGCATCAGCTGCGGCGAGCCGACCGTCCAGCTGGTGGACGCGAAGGAGGAGAACGGCACCATCTCGCCGCTCTTGTTGCGCACGCTCCAGCGCCCGATGTCCTGCGGCAGCATGCGGTGCGGCGCATCGCCCTGGATGTAGACGCGCTTGACCCGGCCGTTGTGCACGAAGTCGTTGACGTAGGTGCCGCCCATGGCGCTGGACAGCACGCTGTTGATGTCGCTGGTGGCCACGCCCAGGGCGGCGGCCTTGCGGTCGTCGATCAGCACCTTCAGTTCGGAGGTGTCGTCGAAGTTGGTGGTGCGCACGTTGACCAGCTCCGCGCGCTGGCGGGCCAGTTCCAGGAAGCGGTCCTTGGCCGCCACCAGCGCCTCCTGCCCCAGGCCGTTGAGGTCCTTGAGCATGAAGTTGAAGCCCGAGCTCGAGCCCAGCCCGCGCACCGCCGGCGGCAAGGTGACGAAGATGCGCGCATCGCGGATGCGCGCGAGTTCGCGCGTGGCCTTGGCGGCGATGGCCGCGGCCGACTGCTCGGCGCGCGGGCGCTCGTCCCAGGTCTTCAGGCGCACGAACACGCGGCCGGAGTTCTGGTTGCCGTCCAGGCCCGAGATGGCGTTGACGCTGAACACGTCGGGCTGGGCCAGGAAGTAGTCCTTGACCTCGCCGAACACCTGCTGCAGGCGCGCGTCGGTGGCGCCGGCCGGCAGCGTGATGCTGGCGCTGACGAAGCCCTGGTCCTCGTCGGGCAGGAAGGAGGTGGGCAGGCGCATGAACAGCACCGCCACCGCCGCCACGATGGCCAGGTAGATCAGCAGCATGCGCTTGCTGCGCAGCACCAGCTTGCCCACCGTGGTCTGGTAGCGGGTGGCATTGCGGTCGAAGCCGCGGTTGAACCAGCGGAAGAAGCGGTCGACGTAGCCCAGGGGGCCGCGGCGCGGCTCGCCGTGGTGGTGCGTCGTCGGCTTGAGGATGGTGGCGCACAGCGCGGGCGTCAGCGTCAGCGCCACCAGCACCGAGAAGCCCATGGCGGCCACGATGGTCACCGAGAACTGGCGGTAGATCACGCCCACCGAGCCGGCGAAGAAGGCCATGGGCACGAACACCGCCGACAGCGTGAGGCCGATGCCCACCAGCGCCGGAGTGATCTCCTTCATCGACTTGCGGGTGGCCTCCTTGGCGGGCAGCCCCTCCTCGTGCATCACGCGCTCGACGTTCTCGACCACCACGATGGCATCGTCCACCAGCAGGCCGATGGCCAGCACCATGGCGAACATGGTCAGCATGTTGATCGAGTAGCCCAGCGCCGACAGCACGCCGAAGGTGCCCAGCAGCACCACCGGCACCGCGATGGCCGGGATCAGCGTGGCCCGCAGGTTCTGCAGGAACACGAACATCACCAGCACCACCAGCAGCATGGCCTCGAACAGCGTCACCACCACTTCGCGGATGGAGGCGCGCACGAAGGGCGTGGAGTCGGAGCTGACGATGCCGCGGATGCCGTCCGGGAAGTAGGGCTGCAGTTCCGCCAGCTTGGCGGCCACGGCGTCGGCGACGTCCATGGCGTTGGCGCCGTCGGCCAGCACCACGCCCAGGCCGGCGCCGGGCTGGCCGTTGAGCATGGACTTGACCGTCAGGTTGTCGGGTCCGAGCTCGACCCGGGCCACGTCGCCCAGCGTCACCAGCGAGCCGTCGCTGGCCGACTTGAGCACGATGGCCTGGAACTGCTCCACCGTCTGCAGCTTGGTGCGGGCGGTGATGGAGGCGTTGAGCATCTGCTCGCCCACCGCCGGCAGGGCGCCCAGCTGGCCGGCCGACACCTGGGCATTCTGGTTGTTCAGCGCCGAGACGATGTCCGAGGGCATCAGCGCGAAGCGCTCCAGCTTGGCCGGGTCCATCCAGATGCGCATGGCGTAGCTGGTGCCGAACACCGTGACGTCGCCCACGCCGTCGATGCGGCCGATCACGTCCACCACGTTGCTGGTGAGGTAGTCGCCGATGGCGACGTTGGTCACGCTCGGGTCGGGCGAGGTGAAGACGTAGGTCACCAGGTAGTCCTGGCCGCCCTTGTTGACGAACACGCCGCGGCTCTTCACGGCTTCGGGCAGGCGGTTGGTGGCGGCCTGCAGCTTGTTCTGGGCCTGCACCTGGGCGACGTCGATGTCGGCGCCGGGCGCGAAGGTCAGCGTGGTGCGCGAACGGCCGGCGGCGTCGCTGGTCGACCCCATGTAGATCAGGTTGTCGATGCCCTTGAGCTGCTGCTCGATCAGCTGGGTGACCGAGTTGTTCACCGTGTCGGCCGAGGCGCCGGTGTAGGTGGTGTTGATGGTCACCCGCGGCGGGGCGATGTCGGGGTACTGTTCCAGCGGCAGCGTGAAGACGGAGAAGGCTCCGGCCAGCATGACGATGATGGACAGCACCCAGGCGAAGACCGGGCGGTCGATGAAGAACTGGGCCATGGCGGTTCCGGGCGGGCGGTCAGGGACGCGGCTGGGCGGCGCCCGCGGTGGCGGCCACGGCTTCGCGGCCCTGCGGGCGCGGTGCCACCGGCTTGACCTTCTGGCCCGGGCGCGCGCGCTGGAAGCCGTCGACCATCACGCGCTCGCCGGCGCGCAGGCCCTGCGTCACCAGCCACTGGTTGCCCACGGCCTGGCCCACCTCGATGGGCCGCTTCTCCACCTTGTCGTCCGCGCCGATGACCTGCACGCTCGGCTTGCCTGCGGCATCGCGCATCACCGCCTGCTGCGGCAGCAGGATGGCCTGGGCGTTGCGGCCGGTGGGCAGCTGCGCCCGCACGTACATGCCGGGCATCAGCAGGCCCTGCGGATTGGGAAAGGACGCCCGCAGCGTGATGGCGCCGGTGTCGGTGCGCACCGTGGCGCCGGTGAACTGCAGCCGGCCCTCGTGCAGGTACTCGCTGCCGTCTTCCAGCACCAGCCGCACGCGGGCGCTGCCCGCCTCGACCTTGCCGAACTCGCCGGCCTGCCACTTGCGCTTGAGCTCCAGCAGCTCGGTGCTGGACTGCGTGATGTCCACGTGGATCGGATCCAGCTGCGTGATGGTGGTCAGCGCCTGGGCCTGGTTGGCATTGACCAGCGAGCCGACCGACACGCTGGACAGATCGGCGATGCCGCTGATGGGCGCGGTCACCTGGCTGTAGCGCTGGTTCACCCGGGCGTTTTCCAGCGCGGCCTGGGCCACGCCGACTTCCGCCGCCGCCTGGGCGGCCTGCGCCATGCTGTCCTCGTAGGCCTGGCGGCTGATGGCGTTGACCTTGACGAGGGCCTCGTTGCGCTCGGCCGTCACGCGGGTGCTGCGCGCCACCGTCTGGGCCTTGGTCAGCGCCGCCTCGGCGCTGCGCACCGCGGCCTCGTAGTTGGGCGCGTCGATCACGTACAGCACCTGGCCGGCCTTGACCCAGGCGCCTTCGGTGAACTGCCGCTTCTGCACGATGCCGCTGACCTGGGGCCGCACCTCGGCGGACTGCGCGGCGCGGGTGCGGCCGGCGAGCTCGGTGCGCACCTCCTGGGGCTGGGTGGTGACGGTGATGAAACCCACTTCGGGCAAGGCCGGCGCGGCGGTGGCGGCCGGCTTGTTCTGGCCGCCGGAGCAGGCGGCGAGCAGGCCGGCCAGCAGCATGGCCGCGGCGGCGCGCAGGCCGGCGGGGCGGACGGGACGCGGGGCACCGGGACAAGGGCCCGGGCGGTTCAAAGCATTCATGCGCAAGATGCGCCGGTGGAGTCGGCGTAGTTCTTCTGGACCGCGCGCGAGTTTCGCGCACTTGTGTGAAGCCGACGTGTTGGCAGCAGCTGGGCGTCGGCCCGGGACGATATTGTGTGCAGGAGTGGAGCAGCCCAGCCACAGAAAGTTTCGAACGTGCCACCACCAGCCCCGGCAACGAGTACCAATGTAGCACTCGATCCATGCTGGCACGGCGGTGTGTAGCATCGGCGGGTGGATTTCATCGTCTTGCTGGGCATCGCATTGGGCCTCGGCTGGGTTTACAAGGGCAGTCAGCAGCAAAAGCGCATCCGGCTGCTGGCCCATTACCTGTCGCGCCATGCCATCGAAAAAAATATCGAAACCGTCACGCAGGGCTACCTGCGCGCGCTCGGCGAGGCCGAACCGGCGCGGCGCGAACAGGTGTGGGCCGTGCTGCAGGGCAACGAGCAGGCTTTGTGCCAGCAGGTGGCGCAGCTGGCCAAGGAATTCGCCGAGGTCGACCCGACGTTGACCCGGGTCAGCCGCCTCGCGATCTGGCTGCCCGTCGGACCGGCCTTCGACCGGTCGTTCGACATGCGGCAGGCGCTGCAGGTGCACGCGCGCGGCATCGCCCGGGCGGTGGAGGTGGTGGCCGAATCCGACGAGGCGCGGCGTGACCGCGCATTCGCCATCTCGGCAGAACTGCTGCTGCTGCAGCACACCTGCCATTGGTACTGCCGTTCCAAGCTCGTCGCCACGGCGCGGCTGCGCGCGCTGCACCAGACCGACTACCCGCAGGTGCTGGCGGCGGTGCGGCCGCAAACCCGCGCGGACTACCTGGCGCTGGTCGCCCCCGGCACATGAGCGCGCCCGGATTCGAGGCGCTCGGCCTGTCCGAGCCGCTGTGCCGCGCCTGCACCGAAGCCGGGCATGCCCTGGCGACGCCCATCCAGGTCGCAGCCATCCCGCCGGTGTTGCAGGGCCGTGACGTGCTGGCGCTCGCGCCCACCGGCACCGGCAAGACCCTGGCCTATGCCCTGCCCCTGCTGGAGCGCCTGCTGGCCGGCCCGCCGCGCGGCTACCGCCGCGTGCGCGTGCTGGTGCTGGTGCCCACCCGCGAGCTGGCGACGCAGGTGGGCGAGGTGTTCCGCCGCCTGGGTGGCAGCGCGGCGCGGGCGCCGCGCGTGGTCGTCGTCTATGGCGGCGTGTCCGTGAACCCGCAGATGCTGCAGTTGCGCGGCGGCTCCGACGTGCTGGTGGCCACGCCGGGCCGGCTGCTGGACCTGCTGCAACGCAACGCCGCGCGGCTGGACGCGGTCGAGACCCTGGTGCTGGACGAAGCGGACCGCCTGCTGGATCTCGGCTTCGCCGACGAGCGCGAGCGCGTACTGGCCGCGCTGCCGGCGCGGCGCCAGAACCTGCTGTTCTCGGCCACCTTCGCGCCGGCGGTGCATGCGCTGGCCGATGCCATGCTGCACGACGCGGTCCGCGTGGAGGCGGTGCGGCCGCCCGAGGAGCCGCCGCGCATCGTGCAGCGCGCCTTCGCCGTCGACACGGGGCGCCGCACCGAACTGCTGCGCCACCTGCTGCGGCAGGAGGGTTGGCGCCGGGCGCTGGTGTTCGTCGCAACGCGCCATGCCACCGAGCATGTGGCGCGCAAGCTGGCGCTGCGCGGCGTGCGGGCCGTGCCGCTGCACGGCGAGATGAGCCAGGCGCAGCGCGCCGACACGCTGGCCGGCCTGCGCGACGGCCGCTGGGACGTTCTGGTCACCACCGACATCGCCGCGCGCGGCCTGGACATCCCGGTGCTGGAGGCGGTGGTCAACTACGATTTGCCGCGCTCGGCGGCCGACTACCTGCACCGCATCGGCCGCACCGGCCGCGCCGGCGCCAGCGGCGTGGCGGTGAGCTTCGTCGCCGCGGCGGACCGGGCGCACTGGCGCGTCATCGAGAAACGCAACGCCGTCGCCCTGCCGCTGGAGCAGGTCGAAGGCTTCGCGCCGACCGAGGAAGCGCCCCCGCCCGCCGCCGGCACCGGTGGCGTCAAGGGCAGGCGGCCCAGCAAGAAGGACAAGCTGCGGGCGGCGGGAAAGCTGCCGCCGAAGGCGCAGTAGGAGGCGAGCCGGCGGCCGCTGCCGGACCGCGCCCTGCAGATGGCACTGCCGCCGGCCTGGCTTGCGGGGCCGACCCAGCCCGCCGCCGTCATTCCACCTTCACGTTGACGCTCTTCACGCGTTCCAATTGCGTGCGACCGGCCTCGGTGGCCCAGGCGTTGAACTCGGCCGGCGTCCGGAACGGCGCCGCCTCGTTGCCGGTGGCCAGCAGCTTTTCCTGCACCTGGGGATCACTCAAGGCCTTGGCAGCGGCGGCGACCAGCTTCGCCGTCACTTCCGGCGGCATCTTCGGCGGACCGAACAGGCCGAACCAGAAGGAGAACTCGAAGCCCGGCAGGCCTTGCGAGGCCAGCGTCGGCACGCCAGGCGCCACCGCCGAAGGCTGGGCGGTCGTCACGCCCAGCATCTTCACCACGCCCTGGCGGCCCAGCGGCAACACGGAGGAAGCCGTGCCGAACGACAGGTCGACCTCCCCGGTCGCCACCGCCTGCAGGGCCGGGGCACCGCCCTTGAACGGGATGTGCACCATGCTGGCGTTGATGGCCTTTTCGAACGTGGCGGCGGCCAGGTGGGGCGAGCCGCCAATCCCCGATGACGAGTAGTTGAGCTTGCCGGGCTGCGCCTGCGCGGTGGCGATCAGCTCCTTCAGCTGGGTGACGCCGCTCTTCGGGCTGACCGCCAGCACCAGGGGCGACATGGTCAGGCGGTTGATCGGCGTGAAGTCGGCGGCCGTGTACTGCACCTTGTACAGGTGCTGGTCGATGCCGTAGAGCGTTCCGGTGGCCAGGCCGATGGTGTAGCCGTCGGCCGGCGCCCGCCACAGCAGCGCCGACGCCAGCGTGCTGCCTGCGCCTGGCTTGTTGTCCACCACGATGGGCTGGCCCAGCGCCCGGCCCATCGCGTCACCCACGATGCGCGCGATGCCGTCACCCGCACCGGAGGGCGCGTAGCCGACGATCATCCGGATCGGCCTGTTCGGATAGTCGCTGGCCAGGGCGTTCCCGGCCAGTCCCAGCATCGCGATCGCGAGCCAACGCAGCTTCATGCCTGTCTCCTCGTGGTGTAGCAAACCGGCCTAGCGGCCCGTGAACCTGGGCGGCCGCTTTTCCGCCCACGCGGCCTGGCCTTCGCGCAGGTCCGCGGATTCGTACGCGCGCCGGATGTCCGCCTGCAGCGCCTGCGCATCCAGGGTGCCGCGGGCGATGCGGTTGAGATGCCTCTTCATCCCGATCAGCGGCAAGGGCGCCATCGTCGCGCAAGTCTGCGCGAGCGCGGTCACTTCGGCGTCGAGCCCGTCTTCTCCCGCCAGGTGGGTGAGGTAGCCGATGCGCAGCATCTCGTCCGCGGCTATCCGCTGGGCGGTGAGGAACAGGCGCTTGGCGTTGTCCAGCCCGAGCCGGGTGACATAGCGCTCCATCCCCGATCGGTAGTAGTGCAGTCCCAGGCGCGCGGCGGGCATGAACATGTCGATGCCCGGCGCGCCGACGCGGAAGTCGCATGCCAGCGCGAGGTCGGTGGCGCCGCCGTACACCCCGCCATGCAGCGCGGCGATGGTGACGGGGCGCGCGTCCTCGACCGCATCGACCACGGCGGCGAAATCCACCTTGCGCGCGCCGCCGATGCTGCCGATGTCGTAGCCGCTGCAGAAGTACTTCCCGGTGGAACGCAGTAGCAGGACCAGGACGGCCGGGTCGTCGTTGACCGTCGCCACGTGCGCGGCGATGCACTCCAGGTCTTCGGCGGTCAGCCGGTTGGCCTGCGCCGGCCGGCGCAGGGTGAGCGTCGCGACGGGGCCGGCGATCTCGAGCGTGGGGGTGGAAGGATTCATCGTCCGTGGAACTCCGGCGGTCGCTTGGCCAGGAAGGCGCGGCGCCCTTCCCGGTAGTCTTCGCTGTCGAAGCAGCGCCGCACCAGGGCGGCGATCTCCTCGCTGCCTTGGGCATCGGCATGGCGTTCGAACAGCTGCAGGGCGCGCTTGGCGGCATGCACCGTCAGCGGCGCGTTGGCGGCGATGCCCGCGGCATACGTCTGCACCTGGCTTTCCAGCACGCCCTTGTCCGCGACGAAGTTCACCAGGCCCAGCCGCAGCGCCTCGGGCGCGTCCAGGAAGCGGGCGCTGAACAGCATGTCCTTGGCCGCCGCGGGGCCCACCAGCCGCGCCAGGGCGGCGATGCCGCGGTAGTCGTAGCCCAGGCCCAGGCGCGCGGCCGGAATGGCGAAGCGGGCATCGGCCGACGCGAAGCGCAGGTCGGCCGCCAGCGCCAGGGCCAGCCCGCCTCCGACGCAGTAGCCTTCGACCATGGCGATCAGCGGCTTGCCCAGGTCCGCCAGCGCGGCGAAGCCACGCGCGGTGACCTGGTCGTAGCTGGCCTTCTGCGCGGCGTCGGCGCGGTGCTGCTCGAACTCGGAGATGTCGGCGCCCGAGGCGAAGGCCTTGCCACCGGCGCCGCGCAGCACGACGACGCGCACCCGGGCATCGGACCCCAGGGCTTGGGCCGCCACGCCCAGCCCCTGCCACATGTCCAGCGACATCGCATTGCGGCGCTCCGGATGATTCAGCGTGATCCAGCCGATGCTGCCTTCCACGCGAGCCAGGATGCGGTCCGTTCCCAGTTGCGGCAGGCTCATGCGACCGCCCCGTCGCGCCGCATCGCGGCGACCTCGGCGGCGCCGTAGCCCAGCTCGTGCAGGATGGCATCGCTGTCCTGGCCGGCGTCGGGAGCGGCGCAGGCGAAGGCCTCGGGATGGGGGCAGGCCGACAGGTTGATCGGCGAGCGCAGCAGTTGCAGCGGCCCCAGTTCCGCGTGCACCGCGGGCCGCGTCATGCGCAGGTGCACCGCCTGCCGGTCCTCGAACGCCTGCCCGATGTCGTAGATGGGTCCGCACGGCACGCCCGCCGCATTCAGCCGGTCGACCAGGTCCGCGACCGGGTGCTGCCGCGTCAGCTCCCCGATCTGCGCTTCCAGCTCGCGGCGGTGCGCCAGCCGCCCGGATGCGTCCTGGTAGCGCGGGTCGGCCGCCAGCTGCGGCGCACCGAGCGCGTCGCACAGCCTCCCCCACATCGCCGCGCCCGGCCCGCAGATGTTGACCTTGCCGTCCTTCGCATCGAAGGTCCCCATCGGCACCAGCGTGGGATGCGAATTGCCTTCCTGGCGCGGTACCTCGCCGTCGACCGTGTAGCGAACGCCCTGGAAGTCCAGCTTGTTCAGCATCGCCTCCAGCAGCGAGGTGTGCACCCATTGCCCTTCGCCGGTGCGCTCGCGGTGCAGCAGCGCCAGCAGGATGCCCTGGCCCAGGAAGAGGCCGGCCGTGGTGTCGGAGATCGCGATGCCGGTGCGCCATGGGCCGCGGCCCGGCTCGCCGGTCACCGAGCTCAGGCCGCTGAGGCCCTGCACGATCTGGTCGAGGCCCGGCCGTTCACTGTACGGGCCGGTCTGGCCGAAGCCCGAGATGCTGGCGAGGATGATGCGCGGGTTGACGGCGCGCAAGGCTTCGTAGGTCAGGCCCAGGCGCTCCTTCACGGAGGAGCGGAAGTTCTCCACCACCACGTCGCTGCGTTCGACCAGCTGGCGCAGGATCCTCATGCCCTCCGCGGTCTTCAGGTTCAGGCCCAGGCTGCGCTTGTTGCGGTGCAGGTTCTGCTCGTCGGAACCGCGGCGCGGCCCCAGCGTGGGCTTGCGATCGGGCGGGTCGATGCGCACCACTTCCGCGCCCCAGTCGGACAGCAGGCGCACCGCGACCGGGCCGGCGCGGGCGATGGTGAGGTCCAGCACGCGGTAACCGGACAAGGGCTTCGCTGATTTCATCACTGCACCGCCGCCACGCCGTTCGGGTCCACGAACAACTGTGATTCCTGGCCGATCTCCAGCACGGTGGAGGGGGGAGCATGCACCTTCAGGCTGCCGCCGCCTGGCGGCTGCACCAGGTAGTGCCAGTGCTCGCCCAGGTAGGTGCGACCTACGATGGACACCGGCCCCAGCGGCACGGCGCCCGGCGCGCCCGCCACCAGCGACAGCGACTGCGGCCGGATCGAGGCCTGCCGGGCGCCGCTGCCGGCCCCGGCCGGCAATGGAATGCCTGCGGCCAGTCCTGGCAGGCGCATGCAGCCGTTGCCCACCTCGCCGCTGACCAGGTTGGTCTTGCCGATGAAGCCGGCGACGAAGGGTGTGCGCGGCCGGTTGTACAGGCTCCAGGGCGTGTCGATCTGCTCCAGCCGGCCCTGGTGCAGCACGGCGATGCGGTCCGAGATCGCCATCGCTTCGGCCTGGTCGTGGGTGACGTAGACGGTGGTGAAGCGGAACTCGTCGTGCAGGCGGCGGATCTCCGCGGCCATCTCCTCGCGCAGGTTGGCGTCCAGGTTGGACAGCGGCTCGTCCAGCAGCAGAACCTCCGGCCGCACGATCATGGCGCGCGCCAGCGCCACGCGCTGCTGCTGGCCGCCCGAGAGCTCGGCGGGATAGCGCTGCGCGTAGGCGCCCAGCTTGACGACGTCGAGCATCTCCTGCACCCGGCGCGCCACATCGGCCGCCGGCATCTTGCGCACCTGCAGGCCGAAACCCACGTTCTGCGCCACCGTCATGTTCGGCCAGATCGCATAGCTCTGGAAGATCATCGACATGCCGCGGTGCTCCGGCGCCACGCAGCGCGCGGGCGACGAGACCTCGTTGCCGTCCACCACGATGGTGCCGCTGCTCGGCTCGATGAAGCCGGCGATCATGCGCAGCGTGGTCGTCTTGCCGCAGCCCGAGGGGCCCAGCAGCGTGACGAGTTCGCCGCGCGCCAGCTGCAGGCTGACATCGTCGACCACCGGCGTCGCCGCGTAGGTCTTGCCCAGGTTCTTCAGTTCGAGTTTGGCCATGTTCCTGCCCTGCTTTCGTCTCTCAGGTGCGGCGCAGCATGAAGTCGCGTCCGGCCAGCCGCATGCCGATGCCGACCACCACCGTGACGATCACCACCAGCACCACGCCCATCGCCGCCAGCGTCTCGTAGTTGCCCTGCTCGCTCAGGTCCAGCGTCAGCACCGACACCACCCGCGACTCGGGTCCGGTGAGGAACACCGCGGTGGACAGCTCCTTGGTGCAGATCACGAATACCAGGATGAAGGCGCCCACCAGGGTCTTCTTCAACAGCGGCGCCACCACCCGGGTGAGCACGGTGAGGCGGCTGCCGCCGAGGATGCGCACCGCCTCCTCCAGCTCGGGATTGAGCGCGCGCACGCCGGCCGAACTGGCGACCACCGAGATCGGCAGGAAGCGGGTCGTAAAGGCGATCACGATCAGGATGCCCAGGCCATAGAGCGTGAAGGGCGGGCCGGCATAGGCCGCATACAGGCCGATGGCGAGGATCAGCCCGGGCACGGCGACCGGCGCGAGCGCCAGGAACTGCACCAACGATGGGAAGGGCGTGATGCGCCGCTGCGTCGCATAGGCGATGCAGATGCCCATGCCCACGCAGATCAGCGCCGTCGCGCCCGAGTACAGCACCGTGTTGACCAGGGCGGAACGCACCGTCAGCTGCTCGAAGAAGATCGCGTGGAAGTTCGCCAGCGTCAGGTTGCCGGGGGCCAGGCCGCGACCCCAGGCCTTGGACAGCGAGGCCAGCACCAGGATGGCCAGGGGCATCACCACCGCCAGGGCGGCGACGGCGACCGAGTAGGCCAGCAGCGGCCACTTCCACCAGCCGATGTCGAAGGGACGCCGCTCGCCGCCCTTGCCCGACACTGACACGTAGCCGCGCCTTGCCAGCAGCTTGCGCTGCAGCGTCAGCAGCACCACGGTGAGCAGCAGGATCGGCATGGCGAACGCCGCCGCCTGCTCCACCTGCAGGGGATACTGGAAGAAGGACACGATCTGCGTCGTCGCCAGGTTGATGCGGGCCGGGATCGCGATCAGCGCGGGCGTGCCGTACAGCGCGATCGCCTCCAGGAAGATCAGGATGGCCGCACCGATGATGGAAGGCAGCACCAGCGGCAGCGTCACGCGCCACAGCGTCTGCAGCTTGCCCGCGCCATGGATGGACGCGGCATCCTCCAGTTCGGTGGACACCAGGTCGAGCGCGGACTTGGCGAACACGTAGATCAGCGGATAGGTGTACAGGGCGATGACGAAGGCCAGGCCCCAGAAGCTGAAGACGTTGAAGGGCCCCTTGTCCGCGCCCGTGACCTCGACGAACAGCCGGTTGAGCCAACCCGCGTTCGGGCCCGCCAGCAGGATCCAGGCGATGGCGCCCAGGAAGTTGGGCATGACGAAGGCAGCCAGCACGCTCAGGTGCGTGAAGCCGCGGCCCGGCATGTTGGTGCGCGAGACCGCCAGCGCCAGCGGCACGCCCAGCGCGAGGGCGAGCACGGTGACCGCGCCCCCCAGGTACAGCGAATTCAGCAGCGCCTGCAGGCTGCGTCCGCGCCCCAGCGCCTGGGCATAGCTTTGCAGCGACCACTCGCCTTGCGCGGTGTGGAAGCTGTCCCACAGCAGCCGCAGGATCGGGTTGGCCACCAGCAGGACCAGCAGCGCGATGAGGACCATGAACAGCCACATCGCCGGGTCGCCCAGCGGGCCGCGCGAGCGCCGCACCGCCGGGACCGGAACGACCGCCGTCTCAGACACCGAAGGCATCCCGCCACAGGTCGATGACCTTGGGGATGTTCACCACCATCTGCGGCGGCGTCGGCGCCAGCAGGGGGTGGGCGTCGCCCAGGCCCAGCACGCCTGGCGCGGGCTTGACGCTGGGCCGCAGTGGCACGCTGAACTCCTCGACCGAGACGCGCGCCGTATCCTCGCTGCCGAGCAGCCACTCCATGAACAGCTTGGACGCGTTGGGCCGCCGCGTGCTGGCCATGATGCCCGACGGCGAGAGGATCATCACCGGCCCTTCCTTCGGCGCCAGCGTGGCGACCGGGTTGCCGCGCGCGGCCGAGCGCGCCGCCAGGCTCATGGGCCCGGCGGACACCGAGGCTTCACCGGAGATCACGCCGGTGACGGCGTCGATGGTGGATCGACCCACGTGCGCCTTGTTGGCCGCGAGCTTCCTGAAGAAGTCGTCGCCGTAGATCTTGCGCATCTCGATGCACCAGGCGCCCGCGGCGCCGCTGTACGCCGGGTGGGCGACCAGCGCGTTGGCGCTCCACTTCGGATCCGCCAGGTCGCTCCACGCCCTGGGCGCCGCGGCCGCCGACACCTTCTTGGTGTTGTAGACCAGGCCCATCATGAAGCAGCTGGACGCGTGGAAGTAGTGGTCCGGATCCATGTTCTGCACCCGCTTGTCCAGCAGGGAGGCGGCGACCGGCGAGTACTTCATCAGCAGGTTGCGGCCCTTGAGGTCGACGTAATGCGCAAGGTCGGTCGACGTGAACACGTCGCAGTTGGGCGTGCCGGCACGCACGTCCTGGTTGAGGCGCTGGAACGCCACTTGCGCCGTCGTGCGCACCACGTTGACCTTCACGCCGGGATAGCGCGCCGTGAACAGGCGACCCATCCTCTCGGCCACCTCGGAGGTCTGGGGCACGGTGTACCAGGTGAGCTCGCCCTCCTTCTTCGCCGCTTCATGCAAGGCGGCGAGGTTGGAAGCGCCCTGGGCGCGCACCACCAGGGGTGCCGCCACCACGCCGGCCACGGCCAGCCCGAAGGTGCGTCTGCGCAGAACCATGTGTGTCTCCTGTTTGTGGGCGGGCCTGGACGACCCTGTTTGGCGCGCAATCAGTATGCGGACACTTCCACTAAAAATACATTAGGGGTTTGTCTGTATTTTTTGGTCCACGACCCCTCGATTTAATGCCCGCCATGGAGCAAACCCTGGCCTTCCAGATCCGGCGGCACGGCGAAGAAGACGTGCTGGAACCGGTCCATGTCGATGTGGCGCCGCCCCGGGACGGTGAGATCCAGATCCGGCAGAGCGCCATCGGCGTGAACTTCGCCGACATCTACCAGCGCCGGGGATCGCACGGACCGCATGCGGTCACCGCCTTTCCGGTCACGCTCGGTTCGGAAGGCGCGGGCGTGGTGGCGGCAATCGGCCGCGGCGTGACCGGCTTCTCGGTCGGACAGCCGGTGGCCTGCGTGCATCCGGGGGCCTACCAGGTGGTGCGCAACGTCCCGGCCCACCGCGCGGTGGCGCTGCCGGAATGGATCGCCCCCGAGACGGCCGGCGGCAACCTGCTGCGCGGACTCACGGCCGAATACCTGCTGCGGCGGCTCCATCGCGTGCAAGCCGGCGAAGCGATCCTGGTGCACGCCGCCGCGGGCGGCATGGGCCTGATCCTGTCGCAATGGGCCCGTGCCCTGGGCGCCACCGTGATCGGGACCGTCGGTTCCCCCTCCAAGGCGGAAGTGGCCCGCGCCCATGGGTGCCACCACGTCGTCGACTATCGCCAGGAGGATTTCGTCGCGCGCACATTGGCGCTGACCCACGGGGCCGGCGTCGCGGTGGTCTACGACGCCGTCGGCAAGGACGTCTTCGTGCCTTCGCTGCAATGCCTGCGGCCGCGCGGCCTGGCCATCAACTACGGCACCGCGTCCGGCGACGTCGAGGGCTTCGACCTGCAGTTGCTGCACGCCAGGTCCCTGAGCGTGTGCCGCCCCACCCTCAAGACCTTCATCGCCGACGCGGGCGAACTGCAGCAGGCCGCGCGGACCTTCTTCGAAGCGGTGCGCGATGGCGCGGTGCGCCTGGACGTCGGGCCCCGCCCCCCCCAGGCCCACGGGCGGGC
>JAEZKX010000417.1 GCA_023436025.1 Pseudomonadota bacterium
GCGCTGGCCCTGCGCTATGGGCTGGGCGGGCGTTTCGAACTGGAGGCCAAGGCCCCGTTCGCCTATATCAACGGCGACACGGTGAGCCGCGAGATCTTCACCGGCTCTGCCCAGGACCGGGTGTTCCAGGCAGACGGCAAGGGGCTGGGCGACGTCGAGGTCACCGCCCGCTACCAGCTCAACCGCCCCGCCGCGAGCGGCCCGTTCTACGTGGCCTGGCTGCGCTACAAGGCGCGCAACGGCCGCGACCTGTTCGAGGTCGTCACCGACTGCGTGACCCGCTGCGTGGCCAACGCCACCGGCACCGGCTTGCCGCTGGAGCTGCCCGTGGGCAGCGGCTTCTCCGCGCTGCAGCCGGGCGTCACCTGGCTGTACGCCTCCGACCCGGTGGTGTTCTTCGGCAGCCTGAGCTACCTGCACAACTTCAAGCGCGAGAACGTGTCGCGCACGGTGCTGTCCGGCGCGCCGGAAGGCTATCCGCAGACCACGACCGAGCCGCTGGGCACGCTCGAGGCCGGCGACATCATCGGCTTCAATTTCGGCATGGGCCTGGCACTGAACGAGCGCGCCGCGCTCAGCTTCGGCTACGACCAGAGCATCGTCGGGCGCACCAAGCAGAACGGCGAGGATGCGCCCGGCGCGGTGCGCATCGTGCTGGGCACCCTGGTGGTCGGCGGCTCCTACCGGCTCAGCGAGCGCACCAGCCTGAACGTCGCGCTTGGCGTCGGGGTCACCCGCGACACGCCGGATGTCTCGCTGGCGGTGCGCATGCCGATCACCTTCTAGCGACGGAGCGCTGGCCGCCTGGTGGCGACGCCGGTGGCCGGCCCGCGCGGCCTGCCGCGTTCGGCTAAGGACAATCGAACAGGCATCCGCCGGGGGAGGATGCGGGAGCCGTGCCGCATGCCGCAGCCGCAACCCTGCCCGCTGATCCGCCTGCAACCCCATCGGGTCGCGGATGCCGGGGAACTGCACCGGAACCTGCGCGCGGCGGGATGGCGCGCGACGGACCCGGAGGACGCGGCGCGGGCGCTGCGGCGGCTCCGCCCCGGAGTGCGGGGGATCGGGCTGCTGGACCTGCGCGGCGTGCCGGAGGCCGAGGCGGACGGGATCGCCGCGCACCCGGGGCTGGCCGAGGCGCTGGCCCATCCCGCGCTGGAGTGGGTGGCGGTGCTGTCGCCGGAACAGCTCGATTGCGCGCCGATCGGCCGCCTGGTGCACGCCTGTTGCCGGTTGCTCGTCGTGCACCCCTGCGAGCCGGAGGTGCTCGCGGCCGCACTGGGCCAGGCCCAGGCCATGGCCCGGCTGCCGGCCGAAGGACCCGCGCTGGAAGCGGCCAGTGCGCCGATCGCGGGCATGGTCGGCGGCAGCGAGGTGATGCGGCGGCTGGCCGGCAGGATCCGCAAGGCCGCGCGCAGCGAAGCCCCCCTGTTCCTGGCCGGCGAGACCGGGACCGGCAAGGAGCTGGCGGCCCTGGCGATCCATCGGCAGTCCCGGCGCCGCGGCCGGCCGTTCGTGGCCATCAACTGCGGAGCGATCCCGCACAGCCTGATGCAGTCGGAGCTGTTCGGCTACGAGCGCGGGGCGTTCACCGGCGCGGTGCAGCGCAAGCTCGGGCGGGTCGAGCAGGCCGACGGCGGTACGCTGTTCCTGGACGAGGTGGCCGACCTGCCGATGGAGTCGCAGGCCTCGCTGCTGCGCTTCCTGGAGGAGGGCCGGATCCAGCGGCTCGGCGGCCACGAGTCGGTCCGGGTCGACGCGCGGATCGTGTCGGCCACCCATGTCGACCTGCTTGCCGCGGTGGCCGATGGCCGCTTCCGCGCCGACCTTTACCACCGCCTGCGCGTGATCGAGCTGCGCATGCCGGCCCTACGCGAACGCGGTGCCGACATCGTGCTGCTGGCCCACCACGCCCTGCAGCGGCACGCCGGCGAGGCCCCGGCAGGGCCCCGGGGCTTCAAGGCCTGCGCCCTGCGCGCGATGCAGAGCTACCCGTGGCCCGGCAACGTGCGCGAACTGATCAACCGGGTGCGCGAGGCGATGGTGATGGCCGACGGCGGCTACATCACCGCCCGCGACCTGCAGCTGGCCGACCCTGTGCCCGAGGACGCGCCTGGCGTGACCATCGAACTCGCGCGCCGCGAGGGCGAGCGTGCGGCGATCGAGCGCGCGCTCGCCCGCAACGGCCAGCGCATCGGCCCTGCGGCCGACGAACTGGGGATTTCGCGGGTCACGCTGTACCGGCTCATGCTGCGGCACGGGCTGCACGAGGCGCGTGCCCGGGCGCAGTGGAGGCGGCTGGCGCTGGTGAAAGGCGGGCGCGAGGAGGCCTGACCCCGCTCAGCCGCCGGCGATGCGGCGCACGCCCTCGGGCAGCGGCGTGGGTCGCCCGCTGGCGCGGTCGATCCAGACCATCACCACATGGCCGTCGGCATACAGCACGGTGCCGTCGTCGCTGGCGATGCGGTGGCCGACGGTGACGCTGGTGCTGCCCACCCGGTCGGCGAACAGCTCCACGACCACCCGCGCGGGGTAGGGAATCGGCAGGCGGTAGTTCATCTGCACCGCCGCCACCAGCGGCGCGAAGGTTTCGCTCATCCACGGCTCGCCCAGCGATTCGAACCAGCGGATGCGGGCCTCCTCCAGGTAGGTCATGAAGGTCGAGTTGTTGACGTGCTGGAAGGCATCGAGATCGCGCCAGCGCAGCTCGATGGGCAGGCGGAACAGGGCGGTACGGTTGTCCAGGCTCATGGTGCTCTCGTGGGGGCGGGCGCGGGCGCGCTCAGGCGGCGGGCCGCCGCCGGGTGGGCTTGCTGTCGAGGCCCAGGGTGCGTGCCAGGAAGCGGCCGGTGTGCGAGGCCGGCAGGCGCGCGATCTGCTCGGGCGTGCCCTGG
>JAEZKX010000038.1 GCA_023436025.1 Pseudomonadota bacterium
CGCCTGCGCCTGCGCCTGCGCCTGCGCCTGCGCCCGCGCGCCCCGGCCCATCGCGCTGAACGCACCCAGCGCCGCCGCGAACGACTAGACTCGCGCGCGTGGCCCTTCTGCGCAGTGCCGGCTTGCTGATGTACCGCCGCCGTGGCGACGGCGTGGAGGTGCTGCTCGCGCATCCCGGCGGACCCTTCTGGCGCCGCCGCGACGAAGGTGCGTGGACGCTCCCCAAGGGCGCGGTGGATGCGGGCGAGGATCCCCTGGCCGCCGCCCAGCGCGAGTTCATCGAGGAGACCGGCTTCCAGCCCGTGCCGCCTTTCGCGCTGCTGGGCGAGCTGCGCCAGCGCAGCGGCAAGCGCATCACCGCCTGGGCGTTCGAGGGCGACGCCGATCCGGCCCGGCTCACCAGCAACCACTTCGAGGTGGAATGGCCACCGCGCTCGGGCCGCATGAAAGCCTTCCCCGAAGTCGACCGCGTCGACTGGTTCGACCTGGATGCCGCGCGGGTGAAGCTGCTGCCCGGCCAGGCGCCTTTCATCGACGCGCTGGAGCGGTGTCTGCTTCGCTAGCATCCTGGCGCGCCCGCGGTTTCCCGCGCGCCAGTGGCGGTGCAGCGCGGTCGACGTGCCGCGCGATCCAGTCGATGAGGCGGCCGGACGCGTCCTCGCGCACCGAGGGCTTGCCGTCCCCCAGGAAATGGTGGCCCTCGCCCGGGTACAGCACCATCTCCGTCGGCGTGTTGGCTGCGCACAGGAGGCTTACGAAAAGCTCCTCCGACTGGCATTTCGGGCAGCGTTCGTCTTCCGCCCCGTGCAGGAACAGCGTGGGCGTGGTCGCCGTCTCCACGAACCGCCTGGGCGACAGATTCTTGGCCAGCTCGCGGTCGAAGCGCCCGCTGGTGCCCATGAAGTAGGGATCGGCGTAGTAGCCGCCGTCGGAGGTGCCGTAATGGGTCTCGATGTTGCCCACCGGCGCCATCACCACCGCGGCACGGAACAGGTCCGTGTGCCCGACGGCCCAGGCGCTGAGGTAGCCGCCATAGGATTTGCCCGCGATGGCGACGCGTGCGTCACATGCACCTTCCTGCTGCAGCTGCCGTACCGCAGCCAGGTGCTGCGGCAAGTCGTACTGTCCCCAGTGGCCTCCCAGGCGTTCGACGAATTCCTTGCCATAGGTGGCAGAGCCGACCGCATTGAGCGCCAGCACGGCCCAGCCCCGCGCGCACAGCACCTGCCAGTAGACGTGCAGGTCGGATTCCAGCAGCGCATAGGAGGCCGGGCCGCCGTGCACGTCGTCCAGCAGGGGCAGCGGGCCGCTGCTCCCTTCGGCACGCAACAGCCAGCCCTCAATGGTCTCGGTGCCGCCGCGGCCGTCCGGCACGTCGAACTCCCGGGTCTGCGCCAGCATCGGCGTGCGCTCCCGCCACCATGCGTTGAAGTCGCTCAGCGCGCGCCCGGCCGCGCCGTCGCGCGGACAGGCGTGGACCTCGCTGGGCTGGGCCGGATGGACCACCGCCACGACCAGCTGGTCGCCGCAGGGCGCAAAGCCGCCCAGCTGCTGGTCCCGCGCGCACAGCGCCTCCACGGTGTCGCCCGCCACCGGCACGCGTACCACCTGGTGGCGACCACGCAGCGAACGCGCGCACAGCACCGCGCGCGCGTCCGGCTCCCAGTACACGGCCTGCGGATCGGCCACCAGCATCTCCGGTCCACCGATGCGCCGCACTCGTCCGGTGGCGACCTCCAGCAAGGCCAGGTAGCTGTCGGCGTCGCCCTCTTCCAGGGTGGCGGTGAAGGCGATCCAGCGGCCATCGGGCGACCAGACCGGCCCCATCACCGTGGCGAAGTCCTGCGTCACCTGCCGCGCCCCGGCGCCGTCGATGGCGCAGGTCCAGAGGTCGGCGCGGTGGGCGGTGCGTCCGGTCCGGGTGCGCACATAGGCCAGCGTGCGGCCGTCGGGAGCTACGCCGAACGCCAGGGCATCGAAGGGGCCGTCGGTGAGCTGGCGGTGTTCGCCGCCGGCGATGTCCAGTGCGAACAGGTGGATCTCGCGCCAGCGTGTAGCCCACGCCGTCGCTCTTGTACGGCAGCTTCCACGCCACCTCGGCCTGGGCCCGGCGCTGCCGGGCGCGCGGCCCTGCGGCCGTTCACCGCGCCAGTCGGGGTCAACCGGCACGGCGGCGGCCACCACCAGGCCCTTGCCGTCGGGCAGCCAGCGCAGGTCGGACACGGCACCCGGCAGCTGGCCCAGGGAGCGCGCCTCGCCGCCCTCGGCCGGCAGCAGATGGACTTGCGCCGTTCCGGCGCGGGAGGAAAGAAAGGCCAGCGTGGAGCCATCGGGCGACCACCGCGGGTTGCGGTCCAGGCTGGGGCCGCGCGTCAGCTGCAGAGGGCCTGAGCCGTCGAGCGGCACGGACCAGATGGATGAGACATAACCGTCGTTCTCGCGGTCGACCTGGCGCACGGTGCAAGCCACTTCCCGCCCATGCGGGTGGGCAACGAGTTCGCTCACCCTGCCGATGGCGGTAGAGGTCTTCGACAGTGAAAGGCTGAGGCATTCGCCCATGTTGCGTGGGCGTCCGGCACGGCCATGTAGGACGTCGGCGCGGCGCATCCGGCATGGTGCCGGACATGCGCCCCGGGGGTCAGGCCGCGGCGTACTGCCGCTGCGCTGCAGCCCGCGCCGCGACCAGCGCCATGTCGGGCAGATCCTCTTCGGCCTGCGCGGCGGCCATGCGCTCGGCATGGTCCCAGGCCGCGCGGATGGCCTGCATCGCATCGTCGAGTTCCAGGCGCGAGCCGCCCTTGATGCGGATCCAGTTGGCGCACAGCGATTTCTCGGCATCGTCGAAGCGTCCGCCGTACTGCGCAAAGCCGATGTAGCCGACGCAGTAGGCCGGGGCATAGTCCTCGTAGTCGAGGTGCGCCCGGTAGTAGGGCTCGCCGATGTGGACGCTCTGCCAGTACGCATCCTCCACCTGCGCATCGATGCGGCCCGCGACGCTGATCTCGGGATCGTCTTCTTGCTCGTGCCAGAAATCCTGTGCAATGGCGGTCATGGCCGTCTCTCCGTGTTGTGACTTGGGTGAATGATCCGCAACCCGGCAGTGCACGCGCGTAGGACGCCTGCGTCGCGGTCTCGGCGGAAGTCGTACAGCCGCTGTCAGGCGCGTCGCCTGCGGCCGTGCGAATCCGACCAACCGCACGGCAGGACGGACGGCGTACCCCGGTGTCGCGCGGGCGGCTGGCGCGCTGGCATGGTTGCGCGGATACTGGACTTCCAACGGAGGCAAGCAAGCATGGAAATCAGGGACAAGGTGGCCGTGGTGACTGGCGGCGCCAGCGGCATCGGCGCCGGCATGGCGCGCCGCTTCGCGCGCGAGGGCGCGCAGGGCGTGGTGGTGGCCGATCTCGACCTGGAGCGCGCCCGCGGCGTGGCCGAGTCCATCGGCCCCAGCGCCCTGGCCGTGCGGTGCGACGTCAGTCGCGAGGCCGAGATCCAGGCGCTGGTGCAGGCCACGCGCGAGCGCTTCGGCCGCATCGACATCTACTTCTCGAATGCCGGCATCCTGGGCCGCATGGGCGGCGTGGAACTGGAGGACGCCCTGTGGGAGAAGATGTGGCAGGTGCACGGCATGGCGCACGTGTGGGCGGCGCGCGCGGTCCTGCCCGAGATGGTCGAGCGCGGCGAAGGCTATTTCCTGGTCACCGCTTCGGCCGCCGGGCTGCTGAACATCGTGGAGACGGCGCCCTATGGCGTGACCAAGCATGCGGCGGTGGCCATCGCCGAGTGGCTGCGCATCGCCTACGGCCGCCGGGGCGTGTGCGTGAGCTGCCTGTGCCCGCAGTCGGTGGACACGGACATGACGCGCGCCGGTACCGGCTCGGCCGGGCTGGACGGCGTGCTCACGCCGGACCAGGTGGCCGAGGTGGTGGTGCAGACGATGCGCGAGGAGAAATTCCTGGCCCTGCCCCATCCGGAAGTGGCGAAGTACTTCCAGGCCAAGGGGCAGGATTACGACCGTTGGCTGGGCGGCATGCAGAAGCTGTACGCCCGGCACATGGGCGGCTGAGGCGGCGCAGCCACGGGCGGGACGCGCGTCAGGCCGCGTCGCCGTCGGGCTGGCGGCGTGCCGCGTCGGCGCAGCTGCTGTCCACCGAGATCGGGTCGCTGCAAGGGAAGGTGTATTGCACCGCCACGTCCAGCACGTCGTCGTACGAAGGATGCGCGCCCAGAGGCAACTGCTCGTTGCGATCGCGCCTGGGCGGTGCTTCGGAAGTGGGAAAGAGGCTCATGCCCCATTGACACCCGTGCGCGGCGGGTGACGCGTAGGTGGCTGCACGCGTTGGGGGTAGGAAACGCTGAAGCAGCGGCTCGCTGTCGGCATGGGCCGGGGCGGCGCATAGGACGGCGCCGAGGGGTGTCGGTACGCAGGCGGCCACGGCTGGGGTGCGGTCCGAGGCGCCGACGCGGCGTGCACGCATCCTCGGTCCATGCGTCCGCGCCGATAGTGCATCCCATCGAAATCCACGAGGGAGTCGCCATGAACCAGCCGGCCAGCCAGTTCGAACTGCAGTTCCGCTCGCTGTTCACCCAGGGCAGGGGCTACGCCTTTCCCTGCGATCCGCAAGGCCAGGTGGACCTCGACCGGCTGAGCGAGCGGGCGCGCAACAACTACCTCTACGCGCGGGCCATGGTGGGGCGCGAGCTGGCGACGCCGGCGGTCGTGGCGCGCACGCTGCATTGAGCGGTTGGCCAGCCGCGCTCGAAGCCTGGGGAGCCCGAGGCGTCGACGCGGCCTGCACCGGGCTGCACGCAATGCGCGGCGGCCCCGGCTGCCCGCTATGCTGGCGCATGGAACCCCGCATCACCCTCCTCACCCTGGGCGTGGACGACCTTGCGCGGGCCGTGGCCTTCTACCGCGACGGCCTGTGCTTTCCCACCAAGGGCATCGTCGGCACCGAGTTCGAGAACGGAGCGGTCGCCTTCTTCCCTCTGCAAGGCGGCCTGAAACTGGCGCTGTGGCCACGGCGCAGCCTGGCAGCCGATGCTGGCCTGCCCTTGCCGGGCACGCGCGGCGCACTGGAGCATGCGCTGGCGCACAACGTCGGCTCGCGCGCCGAGGTCGATGCCGTCCTGCGGCAGGCCTGCGACGCCGGCGCCACGCTGGTGAAGGCCGCCCACGACACCTTCTATGGCGGCTATGCCGGCTACTTCCAGGATCCGGACGGCCACCTGTGGGAGGTGGCGTTCAACCCCAACCTGGCCGAGCTTTAGATCAGTCCAGCAGGCGATGCTTCAGGGCGTAGTACGTCAGGTCGCTGTTCGACCGGGCCTGCAGCTTGGTCATCAGGCGCGCCCGGTAGGTGCTCACCGTCTTGGCGCTGAGCGACAGTTCCAGCGCGACCTCGCCGGCGGACTTGCCCTGCGCCAGCTTCAGGAACACTTGCAGCTCCCGCGCCGAGAGCTGCTCGTGCAGGCCGCTTGCCGGCGGCGTGATCATCTGCGTGGCCAGCAATTCCGCCACCACCGACGTGATGTAGCGCCCGCCCCGTCCCACCCGGCGCACGGCCTGGGCGATCTCGCCCGGTTCGCACACCTTGTTGAGGTAACCACTGGCGCCCGCGCGGATCAGGTGCACGGCGTACTGGTGCTCGGGATAGCCGGACAGGATGAGGACGCCCACCTGCGGTGCCTTGGCGCGGATCATGCCCAGCGCATCGATTCCGCTTTGCCCCGGCATGTCCAAATCGAGGATCAGCACATCCATGGGATGCAGGCGCACCAGGTCGATGGCCTGGCGCCCGCAGGACGCCTCGGCCACCACGCGGATGTCGTCGAGCTCGTCGAAGTAGGCCCGCAGGGCCGCGCGCGTGATGGGATGGTCGTCGGCGATGCCGACCCGCACCGGCAGGGCGGGACTGGCCGCCACGGCGACTTCGGAGTCGCTCAGGTGGAAGTGCTGTTGAAGGTGCATCGATTGGCCTCCGCTGCGGCCTTTCTGGCCGTCTGTACAACGTAGGTACAACCGGGCGATACCTGATGAGTCGTTTCCTGTACTGGCGTAAGAGTTGTTCGTAAAGATCGGCCGAAGGGCTGTTACGGCGTGTATACCTGCCCGGCCACAACGGCCTGTCGTTGGACAGGAGCCGCAGCCAGCGCTGCGTGTCAGCGCAGGAGCCGGCTTACTTCGGCTCGACGTCCGTCACGTCGCCGATGCGGCCGGGCACGCCCGAGGCGGCGTCGGCGCGCGGGGTGCGGCTGGGTTCGCGCGCGGCCGGCGCACGGCGCATCATTTCCTCGAATGCCCAACGCGGACCCATGCGCACCGTGAAGCGCGCAACCGGCTTGCCGGTCACCACGCCCCACAGGGCACCCAGGCACCACAGCGCCAGCACGAAGACGAAGAAACACGCGATCACGGCCGCGAAGACCAGCCCGGCCACGACGAGCAGGGCGCGGAGAACGAGATTCAGGATCAGAGGCATCGATCCCCCATTGTGAGGCTTGCGCCCTCGGCGTTCACCCCATGAAAAAAAGCCGGAGACTTCGCTCCGGCTTTTGGATGGCGCGCCCGGCTCAGGCGGCGTCGACGGCGGGCGCAGCCGCCTGCTTCTCGGCGAAGTGGAACACCCCCGGCTCGCGCACCGGGTCCACCTCGACTTCGATCTCGGACTTGGGCGGGAAGCGCCCTTCCAGGATCAGCCGCGACAGCGGGTTCTCGATGCGCTGCTGGATGGCCCGCTTCAGCGGCCGCGCACCGAACACCGGATCGAAGCCGACCTTGGCCAGCTCCTCCAGCGCCCCCGGCGAGACTTGCAGCGCCAGGTCCATCTTGGCCAGCCGTTTCTCCAGCACGCGCAGCTGGATCTTGGCGATGCGCGCAATGTCCTCGGCCCCCAGTGCATGGAACACCACCGTCTCGTCGATGCGGTTGAGGAACTCGGGGCGGAAGTGGTTCTTCAGCTCCTCCCACACGACGTCCTTCACCTCCTCGTAGGGCTTGCCCACCATGGACTGGATCAGGTGCGAGCCGATGTTGGAGGTCATCACGATCACCGTGTTCTTGAAGTCCACCGTGCGGCCCTGCCCATCGGTCAGGCGGCCGTCGTCCAGCACCTGCAGCAGCACGTTGAAGACATCGTGGTTCGCCTTCTCGACCTCGTCGAGCAGGATCACGCTGTAGGGCTTGCGCCGCACGGCTTCCGTCAGGTAGCCGCCCTCCTCGTAGCCCACGTAGCCGGGCGGCGCGCCGATCAGCCGCGCCACCGAGTGCTTCTCCATGAACTCGCTCATGTCGACGCGGATCAGGTGGTCCTCGCTGTCGAACAGGAAATTCGCCAGCGCCTTGCACAACTCGGTCTTCCCGACACCGGTGGGGCCGAGGAACAAGAAGGAGCCGGTCGGCCGGTTGGGGTCGGACAGGCCGGAGCGCGAGCGGCGGATGGCGTTGGCCACCGCGGAGATCGCCTCGTCCTGGCCCACCACGCGCTCGTGCAGCCGCTCCTCCATGTGCAGCAGCTTCTCGCGCTCGCCCTCCATCAGCTTGGACACCGGGATGCCGGTGGCGCGCGCCACCACTTCCGCAATCTCCTCCGCACCGACCTGGGTGCGCAGCAGCTGCGGCTTGCCGCTCTTGCCCTTGGCGGCCTCGGCAGCCTGCGCTTCCTTGAGCTGCTGCTCCAGCCCCGGCAGCTTGCCGTACTGCAGCTCGGCGACCTTGTTGAAGTCGCCCTTGCGGGTGAACTCCTCGATCTGGTGGCGCAGCTTGTCGATCTCTTCCTTGACCAGCGCGCTGCCCATGGCCGCGGCCTTCTCGGACTTCCAGATCTCATCGAGGTCGGCGATCTCCTTGCCCAGGCGCGCGATCTCCTCCTCGATGAGGGCCAGGCGCTTCTGCGACGCCTCGTCCTTCTCCTTCTTCACCGCCTCGCGCTCGATCTGCAGCTGGATCATGCGGCGGTCGAGCCGGTCGATGGCCTCGGGCTTGGAGTCGATCTCGATCTTGATCTTGGAGGCGGCCTCGTCGATCAGGTCGATGGCCTTGTCGGGCAGGAAGCGGTCGGTGATGTAGCGGTGCGAGAGCTCGGCCGCCGCGACGATGGCCGGGTCGGTGATCTCCACGCCGTGGTGCACCTCGTACTTCTCCTGCAAGCCGCGCAGGATGGCGATGGTGGCTTCCACCGAAGGCTCGTCCACCAGGATTTTCTGGAAGCGGCGCTCCAGCGCGGCATCCTTCTCGATGTACTTGCGGTATTCGTCGAGCGTGGTGGCGCCCACGCAATGCAGCTCGCCGCGCGCCAGCGCCGGCTTGAGCATGTTGCCGGCGTCCATCGCGCCCTCGGCCTTGCCCGCGCCGACCATGGTGTGCAGCTCGTCGATGAAGACGATCACCCGGCCCTCTTCCTTGGCCAGTTCGTTGAGCACGTTCTTCAGCCGCTCCTCGAACTCACCGCGGAACTTGGCGCCGGCCAGCAGCGCCGCCATGTCGAGCGACAGGACCCGCTTGCCCTTGAGCGTCTCGGGCACCTCTTCGTCGACGATCCGCTGCGCCAGGCCTTCGACGATGGCGGTCTTGCCCACGCCCGGCTCCCCGATCAGCACCGGGTTGTTCTTGGTGCGCCGCTGCAGCACCTGGATGGCGCGGCGGATCTCCTCGTCACGGCCGATCACCGGATCGAGCTTGCCCTGGCGGGCGCGCTCGGTCAGGTCCAGCGTGTACTTCTTCAGGGCCTCGCGCTGGCTTTCGGCCTCGGCCGAGTTGACCGACTGGCCGCCGCGCACCGCGTCGACGGCAGCCTCCAGTGCCTTGCGCGAGAGTCCGTTCTCGCGCGCGATGCGGCCGATCTCCTGCTTGGTCTCCGCCAGCGCGAGCAGGAAGTTCTCGCTGGCGACGAACTGGTCGTTGCGCTTGAGCGCCTCCTTCTCCGAGGCCTGCAGCAAGGCGCCGAGATCGCGGCTCACGCCGATCTGCTCCTGGCCCTGCACCTCGGGCAGCCGGTGCACGACTTGCTCGGCGGCGGCCAGCAGGCCCGGCACGTTGACGCCGGCGCGCTGCAGCAGGGCACGCGGGCCGTCCTCCTGCCGCAGCATGGCCACCAACAGGTGGGCCGGCTCGATGTAGGCATTGTCGTTGGCGAGCGCCAGGCTCTGGGCATCGGCCAGCGCCTCCTGGAACTTGGTGGTGAGTTTGTCGAGTCGCATGAAATACTCCGTTACGGCCCCACATAGGCGTGGCGGTCCGCATTTCAAGGTCTGCGGCCGCTGCCGCCTGATTTTTCGGTGATCGGTCGATACCGGCTTCGGTATCGAAATCGCGCTGGTTTTCCCCGCCTCGACACCGGGCGGCGTGCTTACTAAAGTGGCCGTCCTTCCTGACCGAGGAGACACGATGAAGCCGTCGTTCGCCACGCTCCTGGGCATCGCCCTGGCCGCCCTGCTCGCTGCCGCGCCGGCGTCGGCACAGACGAAGAAAACGCTCGCCGTCGTCGTCAAGGGACTCGACAATCCCTTCTTCACCGTGCTCGGCGACGGCTGCGCGAAGTGGAACAAGGAGAACCCCAAGTCGGAGTACCAGTGCCTGTACACCGGCCCGGCCTCCAGCGCCGACGAGGCGGGCGAGATCCAGATCGTCGAGGACCTCATCAACAAGGGCGTGGCGGGCATCGCCATCTCGCCCTCGAACGCACCGGCCATGGCGCGGATGCTGCGCGAGAAGAAGCCCAGGATGCCGATCATGACGATCGACGCCGACCTCGGCAACGCCGACCGGTCGCTGCGCAGCACCTACCTGGGCACCAACAACTACGACATGGGCGTGCTGATGGCCAGGCAGCTCAAGAGCCTCAAGCCGCGAGGCGGCACGGTCTGCCTGCAACTGGGCAACGTGGCGGCCGACAACATCAACGCGCGCGCCGCGGGTTTTCGCGACACCATCGCCGGCAAGAAGAACGTGGCCCGGCTCGCCGGCGAAGGTGGCTGGACCGAGATCGCAGGCTGTCCGCTCTACACCAACGACCAGATCGACCTGGCCAACCAGCAGATGGCCGATGTGTTCACCAGGAACCCCAAGCTCGACGCCTTCGTCCTGGTGGGCGGCTGGGCCCAGTTCGGCCCGCAGGCCTATGCGCAGGTCACCGACCAGGTGATGCCGCGCCTGAAGTCCAAGGAGCTGGTCATCATCGCCGGCGACACGCTGCCGCCGCAGCTCGAGGCCCTGAAGGCCGGCCGCAGCCATGCCCAGATCGGCCAGCGGCCGTTCGAGATGGGCTACCGCGCGCCCACCGTGCTGATCGACCTGATCAACAAGAAGAAGGTGGCCGATCCGCTGTTCACCGGCCTGGACGCGTGCACGGCGGCCAACCTGGGCACCTGCCCGGCCAAGTAAGGCGGGCGTGGCGGTCCTCGAACTGAGCGGGATCTCGCGCAACTTCGGCGCCATCCAGGCGCTGGCCGGGGTGTCGCTGACGCTGCAGCCCGGCGAGGTGGTCGGCCTGATGGGCGACAACGGCGCAGGCAAGTCCACGCTGGTGAAGATCATCGCCGGCAACTATCCCCCCAGCGCCGGCCGCTTCGCGCTGCAGGGCCGCGAGGTCGCGTTCCGCAAGCCGGCCGATGCGCGCGCGGCCGGCATCGAGATCGTCTACCAGGATCTCGCCCTGTGTGACAACCTCACCGCCGCCGAGAACGTGTTCCTCGGGCGCGAGTTGCGCCGCGGCTTCGGGCCGCTGCGCATCCTCGACTACCGCGCCATGCACCAGCGCTGCGCCGAGCTGTTCGCCGAACTCAAGTCGGAGACCCGTCCGCGCGACCTGGTGCGGCGCATGTCGGGCGGCCAGCGCCAGGCCGTCGCCATCGCCCGCACCCGGCTGGCCGACCCCAGGATCGTGCTGATGGACGAACCGACCGCGGCCATCAGCGTGCGCCAGGTGGCCGAGGTGCTGGCGCTGATCGGGCGGCTGCGCGAGCACGGCATCGCGGTCATCCTCATTAGCCACCGCATGCCCGATGTCTTCACCGTGGCCGACCGCATCGTGGTGCTGCGACGCGGCCGCAAGGTGGCGGACAAGCCGGTGGCGCTCAGCACGCCGGAAGAGGTCACCGGCCTCATCACCGGCGCGATCGAGGCTGCCTGATGGTGCGCGACGATCCGGCCACGGCCTCGCTGCAGGAAGCGATCGCGCGCCGCACGCATGCGCACTGGGGCGCCTGGCTGGCGAGCCAGCAGGTGTTCTGGGTGACGGCGGCGGCGGTGCTGGCCTTCGTGGTGCTGGCGTTCACCAGCGACGTCTTCGCGACCCAGCAGAACCTCTTCAACGTCACCCGCAACTTCGCCTTCGTCGCCATCATCGCGGTCGGCATGACGGCCGTCATCGCCAGCGGCGGCATCGACCTGTCGGTGGGCGCGGTGCTGGTGCTGTCGGGGATGGTCGCGGGCATGGCCATGCACGAGGGCTGGTCGATCTGGGCGGCCCTGCCGCTGGCGCTGGGCGTGGCCCTGCTGGTGGGCGCGGTCAACGGCGTGCTGGTCGCCTGGGCCGGCCTGCCGCCCTTCGTGGTCACGCTGGGCATGCTGTCGGTCGCGCGCAGCCTGGCCATGGTGCTGTCGGGCAACCGCATGGTCTACGAGTTCGGCCCCGACCAGCCCAAGCTGCTGGCGCTGGGCGGCGGCTTCGTCGAACTGGGACTGCCCTTCACCGAGGCCGTGCGCATCCCCAACCCGGTGGTGGTGCTGGCGGTGCTGGCGCTGGGCACCGGCTTCGCCTTCCGCTGGACGCGCTGGGGGCGCCACCTGTTCGCCATCGGCGGCAACGAGGGCGCGGCCCTTCTGACCGGCGTGCCGGTGCGGCGCACCAAGGTGAGCGTCTACATGTTCTGCAGCTTCTGCGCCGGCCTGTGCGGCATCCTGGAAGTGGGCTGGCTGGGCACCATCACCACCGGCCTGGGCCAGGGGATGGAGCTGACGGTGATCGCCGCCGCCGTCATCGGCGGCGCCAACCTGGCCGGCGGCGCCGGCCCCGCCGTCGGCGCGGGTGT
>JAEZKX010000119.1 GCA_023436025.1 Pseudomonadota bacterium
CGCCTGGCCGTGCGGGTTCTCACCCCACGGCGCGATCCGGCTGAAAGGCGGGCAATGCAAGGCGTTGCCCGCCTTTTTTCTTGGCTTGGGCGGCGCCGCGACTGCGGCGCGGCGCCGGCCTCAACCGATCGCGCGCCGTCCCGTCTGCGGCCACCGGGTCTTCACCACCAGCCACGCCACCAGCCCAACGCCCATCATCAGCAGCGAGCCGACGGCCAGCGCACGCGTGGAGTGCATGACCAGCGGGGCGATGACACCGGCGACGACGCCGTTGGCGGCCGACCCGATGGTCGCCTGCAGTGACGAGGCCATGCCGCGCCGTTGGGGATGCAGGTCCAGCACCAGCAGCGTCACCACCGGCACCATCAGCGACCAGCCGAAACCGTAGATCGCGATGGGAATCAGCGCCCATGCGGCGGTGGGGGTGAACAGGAAATTGGCCGCCACGTTGGCGAGCGAGACCGCCACCATCACCACGAAACCCCAGCGGATCTGCTGCCGCGGCGGGATGCGCCCAGCCAGGCGGCCGCTGGCGAAGGAGCCGGCCATGATGCCGCCGATGGACAGCAGGAAGAACCAGAAGAACTGGGTAGGCGCGAGCTTCAGGTGTTCGCCCAGGAAGGCCGGGGCCGACAGCACGTAGAGGAACATCCCGTTGAAGGGGATGCCGCTGGCCAGCGCCAGCAGCAGGAACTGCCCGCTGGCGCCGAGCGCGCGGTAGCCACGGGCCAGGTTGCGCAGGTTGAAGGGCTGGCGATGGTCGACGTGCAGGGTCTCGGGCAGCAGCTTCCAGTTGGCGAGCCACAGGAAGACGCCGACGCCGGTGAGGAACCAGAAGATGCTGTGCCAGCCCAGGTGCACGAACAGCCAGCCGCCGATGATGGGCGCCAGCGCCGGCGCCACGCCGAAATAGATGGTGACCTGGCTCATCACCTTCTGCGCCTGGTCGGGCGGGAACATGTCACGGATCACGGCGCGCGACACGACGATGCCGGCGCCGGTCGACAGCCCCTGCAGCGCCCGGAAGAAGACCAGCTGGCCCACGTTCTGCGCCAGCGCGCAGCCGGCCGAGGCGATGGTGAACACCGCGATGCCCCACAGCACCACCGGCCGCCGGCCGAAGCTGTCGGACAGCGCCCCGTGCCCCAGGTTCATGAAGGCGAAGCCGAACAGGTAGGCCGACAGGGTCTGCTGCATCTCCACCGGCGAGGCGCCGAGGGCGCGCTGCATGCCGGAGAAAGCGGGGATGTAGGTGTCGATGGAGAAAGGGCCCAGCATGCCCAGCAGGGCAAGCAGCACGGCCAGCGCCCAGCGGGGCGCGGTCCACAGGCGGTCGGCATCAGGATTCATTGGTTCCGATTGGAGCATGGCCGCCGTGCGCTGCGGCCAGTGGTGCCGGGTTGATCCGCGGACTTTCTTGCGAGAAGCGTGCGTACCTGCAAAGGCAGCAAGCGGCGTCCCGGTCGCGCTCGCCAGCGAGCGCATCCTCGCCCGTCTCCCTGCCGCCCGGGCTCCCTAGCGCAGAACCTTGTCCAGCATCTCCTTGGTCACCAGCACCACCCCGTTGTCCGTGCGGTAGAAGCGGCGGCGGTCGGCCTCGGCGTCCTCGCCGATCACCATGCCCTCGGGGATGACGCAGCCGCGGTCGATCACCACCTTGAACAGCCGGCTGCCGCGGCCGACCTGGGTGTCGGGCATGATCACCGCCTCGTGGATGGTGCAGGACTCGGCCACCCGCACGTTGGAGAAGAGCACGGCGCGGCGGATGTTGGAGCCCACGACCACGCAGCCGCCGGAGATCAGCACGTTGGAGGTCTCGCCGTTCATGCCGCGGCCGTCGGGCACGAACTTCGCGGGCGGCAGCTGCTCTTGGTAGGTCCAGATCGGCCACTCGCGGTCGTACAGGTTCAATTCCGGGAAGTCGGTGGTCAGGTCGAGGTTGGCCGCCCAGAACGCGTCGACCGTGCCGACGTCGCGCCAGTACGGGTTGTGGCGCGAGGTGTAGGGCACGCTGGACAGGTTGAGCGGATGCGCGATGGCGCCGCCTTCCTTCACCACGCGCGGGATCACGTCCTTGCCGAAGTCGTGCTCGGAGCGGTCGTTGCCGAGGTCTTCCTCCAGCAGCTTGTAGAGGAACTCGGCATGGAACACGTAGATGCCCATGCTGCCCAGCGCCTTGTCGGGCTTGCCGGGGATGGGCGGCGGGTCCTTGGGCTTTTCCAGGAAGTCGGTGATGCGCCGCTGTTCGTCCACGTGCATCACGCCCAGCGCGGTGGCTTCCATGCGTGGCACCTCGATGCAGCCCACCGTGCACTTGGCGCCGCTTTGCACGTGGTCCAGCAGCATCAGCGAATAGTCCTGCTTGTAGACATGGTCGCCCGCCAGCACCAGGATGTATTCCGGCCCGTAGGCGCGCAGGATGTCGATGTTCTGCGTGATGGCGTCGGCCGTGCCGCGGTACCAGAAAGCCTCGTTGACGCGCTGCTGGGCGGGCAGCAGGTCGATGAACTCGTTGGCCTCGCCGCGCAGCAGGTTCCAGCCGCGCTGCAGGTGGCGCAGCAGGGAGTGCGACTTGTACTGGGTGAGCACGCCGATGCGGCGGATGCCCGAGTTCAGGCAGTTGGACAGGGCGAAGTCGATGATGCGGAACTTGCCGCCGAAGTAGACCGCGGGCTTGGCGCGGCGGTCGGTCAGGTCCATCAGCCGCGAACCGCGGCCGCCTGCCAGCACCAGGGCGATGGTCCGCTTGGGCAACTGCCGCGCCAGGATCATCCGTTCAGTGGCAACGTCCATGCCGGCCGCTTCCACGGTCTCGGCTGCTTGGGTCTCCATCATGTGCATTCACCCCCAATGTTGACCCACTCACTGTGGTCCAGCGGCCCTGGCCGAACTGTAGGACGCTGGCGAATTCCGCCGCCGGGGGCCGCGCGGCGGCCCTGCCACGGCCGTGCTAGCGGCGGGCGAACAGCGGTTCGCCGAAGTGCGCCACCCGGGTCGACCGGCCGGCCAGGCAGACTTCGCGGAACTGGTAGAGCACGGCCGCCGTCGGTGCCGCGATCCAGCCGCTGCCCACGGGCATGCGCAGCGCGGGGTGCGGCTCACCGGGCATGGGCTCCAGCCAGGGCGCGTCGGGGCGCATGAACTCTTCCAGCGGAATGCGGTGGATGCTGGCCACCTCCGCATCGTTGGGTACCAGCGGCGGCGTCGGTCCCGCCCACAGCAGCACGGGCGTGATGACGAAGCCGGAGCGGGTGGCATAGTCGTCGAGGCGGCCGAGCACGGCTTCGGGCGCCAGGCGCAGGCCGACCTCTTCCTGCAGCTCGCGCAGGGCGGCCTGCTCCGGCGATTCGCCCGGCTCGATGCGGCCGCCCGGCAGCGCCCACTGGCCGGGATGGTTGCGCAGGTGCAGCGCACGCCGCGTGAGGATGAGCGCGGCTTCGCCGCTCCAGGACAGCGGCACCCGCACCCGGTCGAGGTGGGCGCCGTCGCCTTCGTCGGCCAGCACCACGGCCACCGCGGCCGCCCGGTGCGTGCCGGCCGCGGCCCGCCGCACCGGGAAGGCGCGCAGATTGCGTTGGATGCGGTCCCGCAGGGTGGCGTCGAGCAGCATGGGCGCAGGGATTGTCGCGCTTCTGCCGGCGCGCGGGCGGCTCTCGCGCACAATGCGCGGGTTCACAGCGGCACCGGCTGCCGCCTTGTGGCGTTTCGAGACCTGCACGAAGTCGGCGGGCGCAAGGACATGGGCCTGCGGGCCCGGAAGGAACTGCAATGAACGAGCAACGCGAAAACGGCCTCACCCATCGGGCGAGGCGCATCGGCACCCGGTGGGAGGTGCAACGATGATGCCCCTGGTCCGTCTCGGCGCCACCGGGCTGCAGGTCTCGCGCCTGTGCCTGGGCACCATGACCTTCGGCACGCAGGCCGACGAGTCCGCCTCGTTCGCCATCTGCGACGCTGCCGCTGCGGCCGGCGTGAACTTCATCGACACCGCCAACGTGTATCCGCTCGGTTCCGACGGCAGCGTGCGCGGCGACACCGAACGCATCCTGGGCAAGTGGCTGCGCGGCAAGCGCGACCGCTTCATCGTCGCCACCAAGGCGGCGGGGGTGATGGGCCCGCTGCCCTGGGAGGGCGGAACCTCGCGCAAGCACCTGCTGGACGCCATCGACGCCTCGCTGGCGCGCCTGGGCACCGACTACGTCGACCTCTACCAACTGCACCGCGACGACGAGAACACGCCGCTGGACGAGACGCTGGAGGCGCTGGACACCATCGTGCGCAGCGGCCGCGCGCGCTACGTCGGTGTCTCGAACTGGTCGGCCTGGCGCATCGCCCGCGCGCTGGGTCGCGCCGAGGCCTTGCGCGTGGCCAAGCCGGTCACCGTGCAGCCGCGCTACAACCTGCTGTTCCGGCAGTTCGAGCGCGACCTGTTCCCGATGTGCGAGGCTGAAGGACTGGCCACGCTTTGCTACAACCCGCTGGCCGGCGGCCTGCTCACCGGCAAGCACCGCGACCTGGCGGCGCCGGATGCGCAGGGCCGCTTCGGCCACGGCCGCGCCGCGGCGATGTACAAGGACCGCTACTGGCACGAGCGCGAATTCGAGGCGGTGGGCCGCTTCGTGGCGCTGGCCGCGGAGGCCGGCATCGCGCCGGCCAGGCTGGCCGTGGCCTGGGTGCTGGCGCAGCGCGGAGTGACCTGCGCCATCATCGGCGCCAGCCGCGCGGAGCAGCTTCCGGATGTACTGGGGGCGGCGGAGGTGAAGCTCGATGCGGACCTGCTGGCCCAGCTCGACGCGATGACGCGCGAGTTCCGCATGGGAGATGCGGTTCGCTGATGCGGTGCCGGCGCCGGGCGTGCCCGGGGCCGTCCGGACGGTGCGCGGGCGGTGCCGGAGGCGGGGCCATACCCCGCGGGCCGGGTGTCAGCCGAGCACGGCTGACAGCGGTCGCCGCAGCGACCGCGGCATCTCCGGTCCGCGGCCGAACCGCACCACCAGGTCGGGCCGCCCGCTGCCCAGGGCGAGTGCTTCGGCGAAGGGGCGGCGCAGCCGCGCGACCTCGACCGGCTGGTTCAGGTGCGCCGTGCGGATGCCCAGCGCAGTGGCCTGCAGCGCGAAGCGCTGGTAGGCGCGGCCGGCTTCCACCCAGTGCTGCCAGTCGTCCTGCGCCGAGACGAAGACAGCGATGCCGGCGGAGCTGCGCAGCTGCCGCATGGCCTTGTCGTTCTCGCTGTCCGCGGTGAACACGAAGTCGAACATCCTGCGGCCGAGCCAGGGTGGCAAGGCGGGATTGCCGGTGCACGCGGTCGACAGCCCGTCGCCGGTGCGCGCTGCCTCGGCGCCGTTGAATCGGACCCAGCGCTTCAGTTCGGCGACGAAGGCCGGGTCCTGCACCTGCAAGGTGTTGCCTTCGACGACGAAGGACAGCACGGTCTCCCGCGCCGCTCGGTCGGTCAGCAGGCGCACCGCGACGCCCGCCCCGGTGCCGGCGGCCTCCAGCAGGCGGAGTTCCTCGTTGCGCAGCGGCTGGCCGTCGTAGAGCCCCCGCGTGGATTGCCGCCGCGGGATCGCTTCGTACAGTGGTGAGGCCCATGGAGCGGCGGGCTGCAGCGCGAGGTCGAGGCCCTCGGCCGCACGGCTGCCCGGATGCAGTTCCCCGGCGTAGCCCAGGGCGCGGGCGGCATGCAGGAAATTCTCCGCGGCGCAACCGAGGCTTGCGAAGAGGTGGTGGTCGTCGGGATCGACGACCGCCAGCCGGCGGCTGAAGTCCGGCAGGATGCGCACGCCATCGGGGCGCGGCACGAAGCGCCAGCACTGGGTGTTGTGGCTCGAGGCGGCCAGCGTCGCCAGGCGGATGGCCTCGCGCAAGGCAAGCTGCGCATCCCCGGCGGGGACCGCGGCAGGACGCCAGGTGGCGCGCACGGCCGCGTCATGCGCACGGCGGCTGCGCACCGCTTCGGCAGTGAGCAGCGCGCCAGTGGCGGCGACCGCGGTTGCCGCCACCACCATCGATCGTCTGTCCACCATGGGCGATCCTCCTGGCCACAGGGTACGCGCGAAAGGGGCGGGGTGCCTTGCGCTGGGTCAAGGCGCGAGGCGGCGTCGCCGGGCGCGCAGGGCGAGCGGCATCCGGCCGGCAGGACCCCCTTGCTTCGCTCGGCCCGCTGCCAGCGCGGCCCGCCGTTCTCCTATGATCCCGGCGCCGGCGCGCAAGCGCCAGCGGCCTGCCTTCGAGGCATTGCGGACTGCGGTCCCTCCCAGGCGCCGACAGGCCTTTCCCATTCCAACGGAGTCTCTTCATGACGACCGATCGCGTCGCGCCCTGCTCAAGCAGGCCGCGGGCCTGGGCGCGCTTGCCGCGCTCCATTCCGCCGCCTTGTCGCAACCTCTGCTCTCGTCTCCTTCCCGGCCGCTGATGCCCAAGGGCAGTCGCCGCCGCGTCGTCGTCCTCGGCGGCGGCTGGGGCGGCCTCACCGTCGCGCGGCACCTGCGCGAGACGGCGTCCGACCTGGAAGTCGTGCTGATCGAGCGCATTCCGGTGTTCTGGTCCTGTCCCCTCAGCAACAAGTGGCTGGTGGACGTGGTCGACACCTCCTTCCTGGTCCACAGCTACACCGTGCCGGCGCGCCGCTGGGGCTGCACCTATGTGCAGACGGAAGTGACGGACATCGACCGCGGCAAACGCCAGGTGCACACGGCGCAGGGCAGCGTCGACTACGACTGGCTGGTGGTGTCGGCCGGCATCCGCATGGCCTACGAGCCGTGGTTCGGCAACGACCGGCGCGCCATCGCGCACACCGCTTCGCATTTCGCCAGCGCCTATGTCCCGAGCGCCGAGCACCAGGACCTCAAGCAGAAGCTGCACGGCTTCGAGGGCGGCACCATCGTGATGACGCTGCCGCCGCCGCCGCACCGCTGCCCGCCCTCACCGTACGAGCGCGCCTGCCTGATGGCGGCCCACTTCCAGCGCCGCAAGGTCAAGGCGAAGATCGTGATCCTGGACCCCAAGTCGCGCATCGCGCCCATCGGCCTGGGCTACCGCCTGGCCTTCGAGGACCTGTACGACGACATCATCACGCACGTGCCCAATGCCACGGTGCGCGAGGTCGATCCGTTCAACAAGGTGGTGAAGACCGCCGCCGGCGACTTTCGCTTCGACGACGCCATCCTGATGGGGCACCACCAGGCGGCCGACCTGGTGTGGAAGCTCGGCGCCATCGGCCAGGGCGCCGACGGCAAGCCCACCGGCTGGGCGGCGGTGCATCCGGAGTTCTACCACCTGCGCGACGACAACCGCGTGTTCGTCATCGGCGACAGCGTGGGCGCGGTGTCCCTGCAGTTCGGCCACTATCCCAAGAGCGGCCACGTCGCCAACCGCATGGGACGCAGCGTGGCACGCTACATCGCGCAGCAGGCGCAGGACCGGGCGATGGAGCCGATGCTGATCGACAACCTCTGCTACATGCTGGTCAACCTCGATCCGCTCGAGGCGATCAGCGTGCAGTTCGACTACCAGAAGGGCCCGGACGGCCACCTGGTGCAGACGCAGGTGGACGACCACGAGCGCCGCCGCGCGCTGTGGGACGAAGACCTGCGCTGGTACGCGCACATGGTGCAGGACTTCGCCGCCGGCGGGCCGGCGCCCGCGCGCTGAGCCTCAGGCCCGTCCGCGCACCATGGCCATGACCTTGCCCATGTCCATGGTGCGTGCCTGCTGTTGCATCTGCGGCAGGTAGCGGCCCTGCAGGCCCTGGGCCTCGCTGGTGATGCTGGCATAGGCTTCGCGCAGCATCTGCGTCGACAGGGTGCGGCCGCCGGCGTAGTAGCGCTTGGCGACGTGGCCGAGCGCATAGGTGGCCGCGAAGCTCATGCCCGAGCTCACCGCCTGCTGGCCGACCCCGCGCAGCAGTCCGCCGCCGACGCGACCGAGCAGGCCGCCCAGTAGCTTGCGGCCGGCCTGCTCGAGGTACTGCGAGGTCAGGCCGACGCCGACGGTGGCCAGGAAGTCCTTGATGTGCCCGGAGTCCAGCGCATAGCCATAGGCCTGGCCGATGCGGTAGACCATGCGCATCTGCAGCGGGATGATGGCCATGGTCGACAGGCTTTCGGGCAGCAGCTCCAGTGCGCCATTGGTGATGGCGGCGTTGAGGATCAACTGGTCCAGCTCCTGCTCGCTGACGTTGGGCGTGCGTGCGCCGGCCGCCGCCACCGCGGGCGCCGCCGCGGCGCTGACGCCGGCCACCACCGGGATGGGACCGTCCACCGGCGCGGCGGCGATCGCTTCGGCGTCCTCGGTGAACTGGCGCGCCCGCGCCGCGTCCAGCCCCAGCGCGGCGCGCAGCTCGGCCAGGAACTTCTGCTCGGGCTGGGACTGCACGCCGTCGGCGTCGCACACGCAGACCGCCATCTCGTAGGCCAGCTGGCGCGCCTCGGTGGATTGCAGCGAGGCGGCGGTGCCGGCCAGGTCGACGCGCTTCATCAGCACGTCCTGCACCAGCGTGGGCAGGTGCACGGCGTCGGACTGCGCCAGCGACTCGGCGATGCGCTTGACCTCGGCACGCTCGCGGTCGTGCTTGTCGCCATCGACGAAGGCAGCCAGGAGGCTGAGGGTGACGATGGCCTGGGTATCGGTGGGGCTCACGGCTGCGGGATCCTTGGAAAGAAGACGAACCTGGATGGATTCTTGCGCGGCGCGGCGGTTCCGTGGCGGAGCGCGCCCGCCGGGCTGTTACGGCATGTCGCATCCGGCGCCAGGTGCCGGCCCCTGCGCCCGCCGGTCGAGCCGTCCAGCGGCGGTTGACGCCCGCAGCGAAAGCCCGCACGCTTGGCGCCATGGCCAATGCCGCCCCCGACACCTACGCCAGCCGGCGCGAACAGATGTTCCCCGTGCTCGGCGAGGTCGACCTCGCGCGGGCCGCGCGCTTCGGCACGCCCTGCCGCTTCGCCGCCGGCGAATACCTGTTCCGCGCGGGCCAGCCGGCGCCGGGCATGTTCATCCTGCTGCGCGGCCTGGTCCACGTGAGCCAGCGCGACGGCCTCGGGCATGTCGTGCCCATCGTGCGCGAAGGGGCGGGGGCCTTCCTGGCCGAAGTGGGGCAGCTGTCGGGCGCGCCCGCCCTGGTGGACGGGCAGGCCGAGGAGCCGGTGGAGGCCTTGCTGCTGCCGCCGGCGCAGCTGCGCGCGCTGATCACCGCCGAAGCCGACCTGGGCGAGCGCATCACGCGCGCGCTCATCCTGCGGCGGGTGGCCCTCATCGAACACGGCGTGGCGGGCGCGGTGCTGATCGGCGACGCCGAGGCCCCTCGCCTGGTGCGCCTGGAGAATTTCCTGCGCCGCAACGGCCAGCCTTACCACGTGGTGGGCCCGCACGAGGACGCCGGTGCCTGCGCGCTGGCATCGCAGTACGCCAGCCGCCCGCACGAAGTGCTGGTGGTCTGCCCCGACGGCAGCATCCTGGTGGATCCCGACGAGCAGGAGCTCGCGCCCTGCCTGGGCCTGCTGGATCGCGAGGAGCAGCACCAGGTGTTCGATGTCGCCATCGTCGGCGCGGGCCCGGCCGGACTGGCCACGGCGGTCTACGCCGCCAGCGAAGGCCTGTCGGTGGTGGTGCTCGACTGCCGCGCCTACGGCGGCCAGGCCGGCGCCAGCGCCCGCATCGAGAACTACCTTGGATTTCCCACCGGCATCTCGGGCCAGGCGCTGGCCGGCCGCGCCTTCGTGCAGGCGCAGAAGTTCGGCGCCCGCATCCTGGTGCCGGCGCAGGTGGAGTCGCTGGAGTGCGTGCCGGGCGCTGTGCCCGCGCTGCGCCTGGCCGACGGCCGCCAGCTGCGCGCGCGATCCGTGGTGGTGGCCAGCGGCGCGCGCTACAACCGCCCCGACGCGCGCGACCTGCCGGCGTTCGAGGGCCGCGGCGTCTGGTATTGGGCTTCGCCGATCGAGGCGCGCCTGTGCCGCGGCGAGCAGGTGGTGCTGGTCGGCGGCGGCAACTCCGCGGGCCAGGCCGCGGTGTTCCTGGCCGGGTACGCGGCGCAGGTCACCATCCTCGTGCGCGGCGCCGGGCTGGCGGCGACCATGTCGCGCTACCTCATCGACCGCATCGCGGCGACTTCCAACATCACCGTGCTGCCGCGGCAGGAGTTGCACGCCCTGGAGGGCGACGCCGGCGGCCACCTCGCGCAGGTGGGCTGGCGCGACCGCGACAGCGGCCGCGAAACCCGCGCTGCGGTGCGCAACCTGTTTCTCTTCATCGGCGCCTCGCCGGAAACCGCCTTTCTCGCCGCCTGTCCCGGCATGCGGCTCGATCGCGCCGGCTTCGTGGTGACGGGAGGCGAGGGCCGCGGCGAACTGGCCTCCAGCGTGGCCGGCGTGTTCGCCGTGGGCGATGTGCGGGCCGGTTCCACCAAGCGCGTGGGCGCGGCCATCGGCGAGGGCGCCGCGGTGGTGGCGGCCTTGCACCGATTCCTGGAAGCCGGGGCCGCGGAGGCCGTGCGATGACGATCAAGCCATGCAAGCACGTGCCCGCGCAGCCGCGGGGGCCGGCCACGCGCGGCTGCGAGGAGTGCCTGGCGCTGGGCGACACCTGGGTGCATCTGCGCACCTGCCTGCATTGCGGCCATGTCGGCTGCTGCGACAGCTCGAAGAACAAGCATGCGACGCGGCACTTCCACGCCACCGGCCACGCGGTGGTGCGGTCGGCGGAGCCGGGCGAGGACTGGCGCTGGTGCTACCTGGATGAACGCCAGGTCGGTTGAGGCGCGCCCGCCGGCGCGGGACGCCCTCACGCCCTACGCTGCGCCCGGATCGCCCGGATCGCCCGGATCGCCCGGATCCGGCCGGCCGACGAAGGCGAGGGCCAGGTAGCGCACCGCCACGCGGCCATCGCACGCGAAGCGGCGGAACACCTGCGACGTGGCGTCGGCGGCGTCGCGCCCCGGCGCGCTGTCGCGCGGCGGCATGTACGAACGGGAAAAGACCAGGCTTTGCAAGCCCGCTTCCGACAGCACGTGCTCGTGCGGCCACCGCAGTTCCGCGGGCAGGCAGCGGCCGAAGAAGCGCGGCACGTCGCGCTTTTCCTCGTGCGCGACCAGCGCCTTGCGCTTGTGCCCGCCGAAGGCGGCGAAGACCTTGTCCAGCGCTTGGTGCAAGGGATCGGAAAGCACGCGGTCGTTCCAGACGAGCGCGACGACGCCGTCCGGCTTCAGCACCCGCAGGCACTCCGCCCGGGCCGCATCCACCTCGAACCAGTGGAAGGCCTGGGCTGCGGTGACCAGGTCGATGGCGCCGGCCGCGACGGGCAGGGTTTCGGCGGATCCCGCCGCGCTGGCGTAGCTGGCCGCGCCGGCAAAGCGGCGGTCCGCCCCGCCGCGCATCTCGTCGTTGGGTTCGACGGCCAGCACCTGGTAGCCGTGTTCGAGCAGGCCGGCGGTGAACAGGCCGGTGCCGGCGCCGATGTCGACGACGCGCGCGCCCGGCGCGACACCCACGACATCGCGCAGGAACGTGAACAGCGCTGGCGGGTAGGGCGGGCGCGCGGCGACGTAGTCGTCGACCTTGGCGGTGAAGGCGGTGACGACGCCGCCGTCGGCGGCGTACAGCGCGCGCAGGTGCTCGCCGGAGTCGTGGTTCATCGCGGCCTCCTTGTCCCGGGCGATCTTATTCCCGGCAACAGGAGGCCGGGGCGGTCCTCAGGCGCCGAAAGCGCCGTCGATGGTGTGCATGGCACCCGTCACGAAGCCCGCCTCGGGGCCGGCCAGCCACGCCACCATGCCGGCGACATCCTGCGCG